>MNXL01000280.1 GCA_001871755.1 Anaerolineae bacterium CG2_30_64_16 | reverse complement strand
CGGATTACTGAGAAGATACAATATAACTTACTCATCTGCTCCGGCAAACGAAGGGGGCTTGCGCAAGTTATCTAATTCTCAGTCCTTAGCAGCCCATTGCAGTCCCAGAGGAGGAGGACACACTCATGAAAAGCAGATCGTGGAGTCTCTTTGCCTTGCCGCTCATCCTATCGCTGATCTTCCTGGTAGGATGCCAACCCGCCGCGCAGCCCGCGGCTCCCACAGCAGCGCCTGTGGCCCCCACAGCAGCGCCTGTGGCCCCCACAGCAGCGCCTGTGGCCCCCACAGCAGCGCCCGTTACTCCCACCGAGCCGCCCCCCCCACAACGCAAGGTGGCGACCTTCATCTGGACCCAGGAATTCGACACGCTGAACCCCTATTACACCAACATGTGGTTCTCGGGCATCACGCAGCAGCTCTGGAACTGTTGGGCCTGGGACTTCGATGATCAGAACGCGCCCCATCCCGTCTTGCTGAAGGAGATGCCCAGCGAAGCCAACGGCGGCATCTCGGCCGACGGCAAGGTGATCACCATGGTGTTGCGAGATGACCTCATCTGGTCGGATGGCACTCCCATCACCTCGGAGGATTTCGTCTTCACGTATGACATGGTGATGGACCCGAAGAACGCGGTCGCGTCGACCTACCCCATGGACCTGCTCACCGCCATCGAGGCGCCGGACACCCAGACAGTCGTCATGACCTTCGAGGAACCGTTCGCGGGCTGGCAGGGCTCCATGTGGCACGGGCTGATGCCCGCTCACATCGTGCGGCCGATGTTCGAGGCGGACGGGACGATCGACACTGCCAAATGGAACCTGGCGCCCGCGGTCGGTTGCGGTCCCTATGTCTTCAGCGAATGGGAATCGGGCAGCTTTGCCCGCTTCGTCGCCAATGACCAGTACTGGCTCGGCCGGCCCAAAGTCGATGAGCTGTTCTTCCGCTTTGTCCCCGACGATGCCGCGCAGATCGCGGCGCTGCTGGCCGGCGATGGCGACCTGGGCACCTTCATCGCCTACTCCGACATCCCCACGCTGGAGAAGGCCGGCGTCAACATGGTCACGGTCAAGTCGGGCTACAATGAGGGCTGGTTCTTTTATCTGAACGCCGAGAAGGCCCACCCGGCGCTCCTGGACGGCCGCGTGCGCCAGGCCATCGCGATGGCCTTCGATCGCTTCTCGCTCAACCAGGACCTGCTGCTCGGCCTGACGCAACCCGCGGCCACCTTCTGGGACAACACGCCGTTTGCCAACCCGGAAGTGAAACCGTATCCCTATGACCCGGAGCGGGCCAGGGCGCTGTTGGACGAAGCCGGCTGGGTCGATAGCAACAACGATGGCGTGCGCGATAAGGACGGGGTCGAGCTGATCCTCAAGTATGGCACCACGACCCGCGAAATTCGCCAGGACACCCAGGCCGTGGCGCAGCAGCAGTTGGCCCAGGTCGGCATCAAGCTGGACCTGCTCAACTACGACTCGGACATCTTCTTCGGCACTTACGGTGACGGCGGCCCGGCAGCTACGGGCCAGCTCGATTTCTTCGAGTACTCCGACACGACCCAGTTCCCCGACCCCGACGTCGCCTACTGGCTCTGTCGGGAAATCCCCACCGACGAATCACCCGACGGCACCAACTGGAACCAGGTTTGCGATGAAGAGCTGGACGCGTTGTTCCAGTTGCAGGCTACCCAGGTCGACTTCGCCGAGCGCCAGCAGACTTTCTGGAAGATCAGCAAGCACATCTACGATCAGGTCTACTGGCTGGGCATCTGGCAAGACCCGGACATCTTCGCGGTCGGCCCCAGGATGAAGAACGTCAAGCTCTCCGGCGCAACGCCGTTCTTCAACAGCGCTGAATGGGACATGACGCCGTAACCCGGCATCTCACGAGGACTGGACACCTGTCAGGCTTTCGTAGCGGGAAGCCTGACGGGCTCTTCTCATTTTCTTGAAGGTAGATCGCTCGCTGTGGCCGTCGTTCGGCTAGCGCAAGAGCGGCTCTCCTGAGCCTGTCGAACGGCGGCCACAGCCACCCCGGATTGTTGAGAGAATACCCCTGACAGGTCTGGCTGTGCAGCCTGAGAGGCGCCCATGACGCGATACATCATCAGACGGCTGTTGCAGGCGATCCCACTGCTCTTCGTCATCAGCCTGGTGCTCTTCGTGTTGATGCAAAACATGGGCGACCCGGTGGCGACGATGGGCGGTCGCAGTGTGACCCGTTCGGCCGATCGGGAACGCCTGCGGCGACAGCTCGGCCTGGACAAGCCGATCGCGGTCCAGTACCTCTATTGGCTGGTCGGCAATGACTGGACGAAAATCGACCTGGATGGCGATGGCGTGGCCGAGACTCCCGGCCAACGCCAGGGTGTCTTGCGCGGCGACTTCGGCGCCTCGCTGGTCAATCGCGGCAAACCGGTGCTGCAGGTGATCTGGGATCGACTGCCGAACACCTTGCTGTTGATGGGCGCGTCCGAGCTTGTGATCATCATCGGCGCGCTGCTGATCGGCATCTATTCGGCGCTGCGGCAGTACTCCGTGATCGACCACGTGGTGACCGCGATCTCTTTCGTCGGCTATTCGATGCCGATCTTTTTTATCGCGTTGCTCACCATGTACATCTTCTCGGTCAACTTCAAACGGTGGGGGTTGCCCTACCTGCCCACCGTGGGGATGTTCGACCCGGGGGTCGGCAAGACGACGGGCCAGGTGGCTCTCCACATGATCTTGCCGGTCTTCAGCCTCTCCTTCATCTACTTCGCCGGCTACAGCCGCTATGTCCGCAGCACCATGCTGGAGGTGATGAGCCAGGACTATATCCGCACCGCCAGGTCGAAAGGCTTGCCCCGGCCCGTCATCATCTATCTGCACGCCCTGAAAAACGCGTCGCTGCCCATCGTCACCGTGATCGGCCTGGACTTGCCGCTGCTGCTGGCCGGCGCCATCGTCACCGAGCGCATCTTCGCCTGGCCCGGCATGGGCCGGCTGTTTCTCGATCACGCGTCCCGCAGCGACACGCCGGTAGTGATGGGGATCCTGATGATGATCTCGGTGGCCGTGGTCGTCTTTCAGATCATCGTCGACGTGGTGTACGCCTGGCTCGACCCGCGCATCCGCTACAGCTAAGCCCGTCGGCCACCCTCGGCCAGGCAAGAAGGACACACGGCATGGTAGAGACAACGCTTTCCGCTTCCATCCACCCGGTCGACGAGCTGCTGACGCCCCCGCTCTCTCTGCGCCAGTTGGTCTGGCGCCGCTTCCGCCGCCACACGATGGCGCTGTTCGGGGTTGTCGTGCTGATCCTGCTGTTCACCTATGCGTTCGGCGGCGCACTCTTCCTGACCGAAAGCTATGCCAATCAGACCGAGACCGGCGTGCGTCTGCAAGGACCCTCGGCGGTCCATCCGTTCGGCACGGACACCGTGGGCCGTGATATCCTGGCCCGGACCATCTACGGGGGACAGATCTCCCTGCTCATCGGCCTGACCGCCGTGCTGATCGAGACGGGCTTCGGGATCCTGATCGGGGCGTTTGCGGGCTACTACGGCGGCGTGGTAGACAGCGTGTTGATGCGCATCACCGAGGCGATGCTCAACATCCCCCAGCTTTTCTTGCTGATCGTGATGGCCAAGTTCTTCAGCGGCAAGCTCCCAAATATCACCCTGCTCGGCCGCACCTTCAGCGGCAGCGTGGTCGTGATCATCGGCATCATCGGCCTGACCAGTTGGATGTACCTGGCCCGCATTGTGCGCGCCGAGTTTCTCTCTCTGAAGGAGAATGAATTCGTGCTGGCCGCGCGGGCGATCGGCACCCCGCGGCGGGAGATCATCTTCCAGCACATCCTGCCCAACAGCATCGCGCCGATCGTGGTCTCCGCGACCCTCGGCGTCGCCAACGCGATCCTCTCGGAGGCCTATATCAGCTTCCTGGGGTTGGGGGTGCAGCCGCCGACCGCCACCTGGGGCAACATGCTGGACGGCGCGTACAATTACATCGACACCGCGCCCTGGCTGTGGGTCTTCCCCGGCACTTTGATCGTGCTCACGGTGCTGAGCATCAACTTCCTGGGGGACGGCCTGCGCGACGCGCTCGATCCGCGCAGCCGGGTCGCCTGAACCCTCGGCAGAAAGAGCGATTCATGGGCACACTGCTAGAAGTCACGGACCTGCGCACCCGCTTCTCCACGCCGGAAGGGGTCGTCCACGCGGTGAACGGCATCTCGTACACCCTCGCCGAGGGGGAAACCCTGGCGGTGGTGGGGGAGAGCGGCTGCGGCAAATCGGTCAGCATGTTGTCCGTCCTGGGACTGATCCCGATCCCACCGGGCCAGATCGCCAGCGGCAGCGCGCGCTACCGGGGGATGGACCTGCTCAAACTGTCCGAGCCGGAGCTGGAAACGATCCGGGGCCGCGAGATCAGCATGATCTTTCAGGAGCCGATGACGTCTCTCAACCCGGTGCTGACGATCGGCCGGCAGATCACCGAATCGCTCCGCACCCACCTGGGGATGGATCATGGCACAGCCAACCGCCGCGCCGCGGAGTTGCTGGAATCGGTGGGCATCCCCGACGGCGGCCAGCGGCTGCGGGACTACCCGCACCAGTTTTCCGGCGGCATGCGCCAGCGGGTGATGATCGCCATCGCCCTGGCCTGCGCGCCCAGTATCCTGATCGCGGACGAACCGACCACCGCGCTGGACGTCACCATTCAGGCCCAAATCGTGGAACTGGTGATTCAGATGCGGCAGCAGATCGGCATGGCGGTCATCTGGATCACCCACGATCTGGGGGTGGTGGCCGGGATCGCCGACCGGGTGATCGTGATGTACGCGGGGTTTATCGTGGAAGAGGCGGATGTAGAGAGCCTGTACGCGGACCCGCGCCATCCCTACACGGTGGCGTTACTGGCGGCCCTGCCGCGCGCCGACCGCCGCCGCGACCATCGCCTGAAATCGATCCCCGGCGCGCCGCCCAACCTGCTGGTCAAGCCGCAGGGCTGCCCCTTCGCCCGGCGTTGCGATTTCGTGATCGAACGCTGCTGGAGCGACAACCCGGCTCTGGCGCCGATCGCGCCGGGCCGCAAGATCGCGTGCTGGATCGACGTGAAGACCGGAGCGCCGCGATGACCCACCCCGAGCCTGCCACCGCCCGAGCGGCCACCTCGCTCGTCGAAATCGAGGACTTGACCAAGCACTTCCCGATCACCCGCGGGATCGTGATCCAACGGCAGGTGGGCGCAGTGCGCGCGGTGGACGGCATCTCGTTCACGATCCAACGCGGTGAGACGCTGGGGTTGGTCGGCGAGAGCGGGTGTGGCAAGACCACGGCCGGCCGGACCATCCTGGGACTATACCCTGCCACAGGCGGCGCGGCCCGGATCGAGGGGCAAGACATCCATTCGGCCCGCGGCAGCGACCTGCTCGCGCTCCGGCGCAAGGCGCAGATGATCTTTCAGGACCCGTTCGCCTCGCTCAACCCGCGCTGGACCGTGGGCGCCATCGTCGGCGAGCCGCTGCGCGTGCACAAGCTGTGCCACACCCAGGCGGAGCGCGCGGCACGCGTCAAGGAGCTGCTGGAACTGGTCGGGCTGAGCGCCCGGCTGATCAACCGCTTCCCCCACGAGTTCTCCGGCGGGCAACGCCAGCGCATCGGCATCGCGCGGGCGCTGGCCTCGAATCCGAGCTTTATCGTGTGCGACGAGCCGATCTCCGCGCTGGATGTCTCGATCCAGGCTCAGGTGGTCAACCTGCTGGAGGATCTGCAAGATCGTTTCGGCCTGACCTACCTCTTCATCGCCCATGACCTGAGCATGGTGCGGCACATCTGCGACCGGGTGGCCGTGATGTACCTGGGGAAGCTCGTGGAGCTGGCGGCGAAGGATACGCTGTACGAATCCCCGCGCCACCCCTACACCCAGGCGCTCCTGTCCGCCGTTCCCGTGCCGGACCCGATCGCCGAGCGCCGCCGCCGGCGCACCATCCTGACCGGCGACGTGCCCAGCCCCGCGCATCCCCCGTCCGGTTGCCATTTCCACACCCGCTGCCCGATCGCCACCGAGGTTTGCAGCGAGATCGAGCCCACATGGCAGGACATTGGCGGCGGCCATTTCGTCGCCTGTCACCACTGGGCGGACGGCCCAGGGCGTCGCTGAGCGCCCATTCACCATCGATCATCAGCCAGGGATTCGTTGATTTCCCATTCGCTGTGTGTGTTTTCAGGGCAGTTACTCATGCCGTGCCCGGCGCCTGTCCTGAGCCTCGTCGAAGGGCCACGGCCGACGAAAAACCGTCGGCTGGAGTCGAGCCTTTAGGCGGTCTGGTGGGCGGCAGCAACCGGCTGAAGCCTCGAGTCCGGAGCCATCCGGCGGCAGGCGCTGCCCCTACATCTGCCGTCAGGATACCCGTCATGC
>MNXL01000042.1 GCA_001871755.1 Anaerolineae bacterium CG2_30_64_16 | reverse complement strand
CGCAAACCTGGGCCACTCGTGTAGCGTCCAGGGGTCGAAATCGGCGCCGTTCGGCCATACCAAGCCCATCGGCGTCCACGGGAAGGCGCCCCCCGCGGCTGCCCAGGCTCCGCGGCGCCGCCGGCAAACGCCAGCAGCTACAGGAGGCCGTATGGCTCGCGCCGGAGCGGGTCGCTCGACGGACGCAAGCGTATGGGTCACGCCGACCGAACGCCCGGAGCATGCGGGGGCCGGTCAGTACGCGCATCGGGTGTGCAGGCAGGTGAGCGTGATCTTGCCGCGATCGCCGTCGAAGGGGAAGATCGTGGGCGCAATCCCGGATCGGATTCTGCTCGGATCTTGCGGTTGCGCAAACGGTTGCCATTGCAACCCAGACACGCACGAAATGTCAAGGTCAGCGCTTTGAGCCGCGGCTAACGCCGCGTCCAGGTCCGCCTCGCCGGTCATCTCGCAGCCGTTGTGGCGGATGGCCGGCACGTAAGGATCATGATAACGCACGTCGGCGCCCTTCTGGCGCAGCAGCTCGATCACATCCAGCGCCGGCGACTCGCGCAGGTCGTCAATGTCCTTCTTGTACGCCACGCCCAACACCAGAACCCGGCTGCCCTTCAACGCTTTGCCGGCCTCGTTCAGGGCATCCACCACCTTATCCACCCAATAGCGCGGCGTGAAGCGCCCCTTCACCGAGTAGGAGATGCGCAGCCGCTCCCGGCGGCTGGGCGAGCTGGCGATGGAGAAGACCCGCGACTCCGGCCAGAAACCGCTGGGATCATAGGGATCAAGAGCCAGGTGTAAGAACTGCCCCGGCTGGAAGCGCGGCACGGGGCGCTCGGGCAGCAAGTCAACCGTATATACGTGCTCCCCATGGTCAATGATGTCCGCAACCTGACAACGGATCTTCTGTGGCATACCCATCCGGCTTAGACTCGCTCCCCGGTCATGAATCGCGCAAAGACATCCGCGATGTAATCAAGTTGCGGCTCGCCGATCCCCGGATAGACGCCGATGAAGAAAGTGTTGCGGGTGATCAGGTCGCTGTTGGCCAGATCGCCCACCACCCGGCGGGGGATGTCCTGAAAGGCGGGATGGCGCAGCAAGTTGCCGCTGAACAGGTTGCGCGTCTCGATCCGGTTCACCTCGAGGAAGCGGACCAGGTCCGCACGGGTAAAGCCGGCGTCGTCCCGGACCGTAATCACGAAAGCGAACCAGGAGGGGTCCGAGTGCTCGGTGGCACTGGGCAAGATCAGGCGATCTTCATACGGCCGCAGAATCTCCATCAGCCGGCCGTGATTGGCCTTGCGCTTCACAATAAAGCTTTCCAACTTGGCAAGTTGCGCGCAGCCAATGGCTGCCTGCATATCGGTGACTTTGAGATTATAGCCGATGTGGCTATAAACGTACTTGTGGTCGTAGCCATAGGGCAAGGCGCCGAACTGCTGACCGAAGCGCTTGCCGCAGGTGTTGTTCTCGCCGCCAGCGCAATAGCAGTCGCGGCCCCAATCACGCACCGAGCGGGCGATACGCGCCAACAACTCATCGTCGGTGACCACGCAGCCACCCTCGCCCATGGTGATGTGATGCGCGGGATAGAAGGAGAACGTCGCCAGGTGGCCGAAGGCGCCGGTCAGTTGGCCCCGATAGCGGGAACCGAGCGCGTCGCAGTTGTCTTCCACCAGCCATAAGTCATGTTCGCGCGCCAACGCGGTCGCCACATCGAGGTTGAACGGCACGCCCAGCGTATGCGCCATCATGATCGCCCGCGTCTTTGGGCCGATCGCCTCGGCCAGGCGTTCAGGGATCGCCGTGTAGTCCCCAAGATTGACATCCACGAACACGGGAATGAGCTGGTTTTGCAGGATCGGCGCGACTGTGGTCGGGAACCCCGCCGCCACCGTGATGACCTCGTCCCCTGGCTTCAAACGGCGCTCACCCAACTTGGGCGAGGTCAGAGATGTCAGGGCTACCAGGTTAGCCGACGACCCTGAGTTGACCAGCAGCGCATTCGACAGCCCGAGGATGTCGGCAAACTCGCTCTCGAACTGCTCCGCATACCGATTGGCGGTCAGGTAGAAGTCGAGGCTGGCATCCACCAAGTTGACCAACTCCTCCGCATCGAAAACCCGACCGGCGTAATGCACCAGGTCGGAGCCGGGCCGGAAATCATCACGGCCAAACTTGAACTGGTGATAGCGGGGCGTCTCGGCCAGGATCATCTGGCGCAGGATGGCGGCCATAGCCTGAGATGTCAGCCGAGCCAGCGGCTTGAGGGCCAGGCTGCGGTGCAGCAAGAAGGCCTTGTCCAAGCGCAGATAGCTGGGGTAAGGCAGCGCCGGCCCGTCGTAATGGCTGGCAATCAGCGCCAGCCCACGCTCATCGGCGTCTGGCCTAGTAGTAATGAAGGCGAAGCGCACGTCACCGTTTTCGTCCGGGTCGCTCAGCGCCAGCGCCGGCCGCGCCTTGCTGGCCGACAGATCGCTGAAGGGGAAGGGCAGCTTGTAGATGCCGCCCGCGCTGATCTCAAAGGGCATTCCAGACATCCTCCGCCGGGTCCGCCAGCACCTGTTGGGCAAAGCCGGTTTGCTCCTGCAAGCGGGCGCTCGCCAGGGCCTCCGGCGGAACCTTGACCCCAATCGGCACGACGACAGCCTCCACCTCAACCCCGCGCAGACTCGGTAGCCGCAGCGTCAACAATCCTTCCAGGCTCACTGTTTGCTTCACCCGCACTGTTTGTAACATGTCCTCTGTCTCCGCTGTGATCACAAAGTAGCCCGATACCACTCGATTGTATCTCTCAACCCATCTTCTAGACAAACTCGGGGCGTCCAGTCCAACAGAGCTTGTAAAGATGAAAAGCCACCAGATCACGAATGTCCAGGCTGCACACGCCGTCGCCATAGGTCAGCATAAAGGGCTCGTTACCCACAAAGCGGGCCAGCCGTTTGACGCGTCCGCCAGTTTGAGTGTCCGCGCCTGTGTCCAAGAGATGAACTGTCCAATCTTCGCTCTCGCCATCATGCATCTGGATGTCGCCGCTACCGAGTCGCACGGTCAGGCTGCGGTTGCGATAGCGATAGTTCACGAAGTAATCCTTGATCGCTTCCCCTTTGTACCCCAGTGCGACCACGAATTCTTTGAACCCGTAGGTGGCGTAGCTCTGCATGATGTGCCACAGCATGGGTTGGCCGCCGATCTCGACCATCGGCTTGGGTTTGAGGGCCGTTTCTTCCGACAGCCGCGTGCCCAAACCGCCCGCCAAGATGCCTACCTTCATAACGAAGTCTCCCTAATCGTGAATGGCACTTGAACCACCTGCAGAGTCCCGATACCACTGAATCGTCCGTCGCAGCCCCGCCTCGAACGGCGTCGTCGCCTCAAACCCGAACAGCGCCTTCGCCCGGCTCGTATCCAGTTTTCGGCGCGGCTGACCGTTGGGTTTCGCCGTGTCCCAAGCGATCCGCCCCTCGAAGCCGCACAGGCGAGCGATCATCTCGGTCAGGTCCTTAATGCTGATCTCGAACGCACTGCCCAAGTTCACAGGCAGGCTGTCGTCGTAGCGCTCCGCCGCCAGCCACGTCCTGAGCCGGGTCGAAGGAAGGATCCCCTCGGCCGCGTCCGCCACGTACAAAAACTCCCGCGTCGGCGAGCCATCGCCCCAGGCCACCACCTCGGCCTCGCCTTTGGCCTTCGCTTCGACGAACTTCCGGATCAGCGCCGGAATTACGTGCGAAGATTCCGGATCGAAGCCTGTCCTGAGCTCCATCGAAGGATTATCGCCCGGCCCGTACAGGTTCACCGGCAACAAAAAGATGCTGTTGAAGCCGTACTGCTGGCGATAGGCTTGCGACTGCACCAGCCCTGTGGTGAGCCTGTCGAACCAAGCATCTTCTTGGCCAGGCCATAAAGCCTGTCCTGAGCGCAGTCGAAGGAGCGCGTTGGTCTCCTCGGGGTAGCCATTCCACAAATCCTCTTCACGAAACGGCACCGGCGTAAACCATGTCCTGAGTGTGTCGAAGGATTGGGATACGCGCACACCGTCCCCAACGCCACGAACTTGCTCACACCGGCCCGCCACGCCTCGTGCAGCAGCGGCACGCCCATCATCAGGCCCGTCCTGAGTTTGCCGAAGGATTGTCGTAGAAGAACTCGGCGGGGTGCGCCCGGTTGGCGCCGATCCCGCCCACGCGTGCCGCCAGAGCCTGCCCTGAGGCCCCCCCTGAGTCTGTCGAAGGGCGGAGTCGAAGGGTGAATGATCAGGTTTGGCTTGCATTCATTCAGCGCACGGCGGATGTCGGCCAATTGCCGCAGAACCTGTCCTGAGGCCCCCCCTGAGTCTGTCGAAGGGCGCAGTCGAAGGGTGAATGATCAGGTCTGGCTTGCATTCACTCAGGGCACGGCGGATGTCGGCCAATTGCCGCAGGCCTGTCCTGAGCGCAGTCGAAGGATCGTAGCGGTCACGATCAACGACCTCAATCTGGGTTGCGCCGTGCTTGCGGAGCTTCGCCACCACGTGCCGGCCCAAGAACCCCGCGCCGCCTGTCACCATCACGCGCAAGTTGTTCCAGGTTTCAACGCCATCCGGCCAGGCGCCGCGCTCCATGCACGCTCTCCGCCTCAAATTTGCCCCGCATCCACACCGGTTGTTTTGCCACGAACACCACGAATTTGCACTAAGACTTTTTCTTTGCCACGAATTACACAAGTTTTCACTAAGGCTTTCTTCGTGTCAATTCGTGAAATTCGTGGCGAGAGCTCCGTTTTGCCACGAATTACACGAATTTTCACTAATTATTATCTTTTTCGTGTCAATTCGTGCAATTCGTGGCGAAATCTTACTTCACCACCCGCTCACGCTGGAGCGATTCGGCGCCGAAGCCTGTCCTGAGCGCAGTCGAAGGATTGAGCAGGATGGCCAGCCGGAGGCCGGTGGCGGTCAAGTAATTTAGCGCCTGGGCTTCGTGAGCCTTGTTTAGGGTCGAAATCGCCTTGAGTTCCAGAATGATCTTACCATCTACCACAAAGCCTGTCCTGAGCGCAGTCGAAGGATCAGCAATGTACTCGCCCGCGATCTGGCCCTTGTACGTCACCAGCAGGCGTTTCTGCACTTCAAACGGAATACCGCGCAAGGTAAGCTCGTGGGCCAGGGCGGCCTGGTAGACCGCCTCCAGGCTTGTCCTGAGCCTGTCGAAGGAAAGCCTGGACCGAGGATGCGGTGAACTTCCATAGCCGCGCCGATGATAGCATAGGAGAGTTCACGGTACAAAATCTCGGCCATACAACAAGACCTTTC
>MNXL01000015.1 GCA_001871755.1 Anaerolineae bacterium CG2_30_64_16 | reverse complement strand
ATCTGGTCGCCAGCGGCGACGTGCCCGCGGCGTGGAAGGTGTGGATCGAGCTGTAAGGGGCACGGCAACTCAAAAGAGAAGCGCCCATCCAACCAGCATGGGATGGGCGCTTCGTCATCTTCCGCGAAATACCTCGAGCAAGGTTGGCTGATGCCATGATGACAGGAGCGGCATCAACGAGTGTCCGACATGCGGTGGACCTCTTCCTGGACTTCTTGCCATGTCTCGGTCAGGTCGAGACGTTCAGACCAGCTCGTGATATAGTCTAGCTCCAACTCCTTGCCGAGTGTGAGCATGATGCTGGCGATGTCACGCACATGTTTCGGTTGGCGGCTGATGCGGAAGTAACGCAGCTTGTAAAGGATCAGATCCTCCGGTGAGTGTACCCATATCTCACCAATCGGCGGGCCGAGGTCTACCAGCAGCCGGTGTTCCAACGCCTGTGCTCGGTACGCATCACCTGGCCGCAACAGGAACAGTTCGGCGTATCCTCTCAGTAATCCGGTCGCGCTGTGGCCGGTCTCCTGACTGAGCCACGGTGGCTCGGTCAGGAGACCGGCCACAGCCACCCCGGATTACTGAGAGGATACGCCGAACTGTTCCTGTTGCGGCCAGGTGATGCGTACCGAGCACAGGCGTTGGAACACCGGCTGCTGGTAGACCTCGGCCCGCCGATTGGTGAGATATGGGTACACTCACCGGAGGATCTGATCCTTTACAAGCTGCGTTACTTCCGCATCAGCCGCCAACCGAAACATGTGCGTGACATCGCCAGCATCATGCTCACACTCGGCAAGGAGTTGGAGCTAGACTATATCACGAGCTGGTCTGAACGTCTCGACCTGACCGAGACATGGCAAGAAGTCCAGGAAGAGGTCCACCGCATGTCGGACACTCGTTGATGCCGCTCCTGTCATCATGGCATCAGCCAACCTTGCTCGAGGTATTTCGCGGAAGATGACGAAGCGCCCATCCCATGCTGGTTGGATGGGCGCTTCTCTTTTGAGTTGCCGTGCCCCTTACAGCTCGATCCACACCTTCCACGCCGCGGGCACGTCGCCGCTGGCGACCAGATAGCTGGTGCGCGGGGCCTTCGGCTCGATCAGCAGCTTCATCCCCGCGTCGTGCGGTGTCCGATCCGCCTTGCGCTGATTGCACCGAGGGCAGGCGGCAACCGTGTTGCCCCAGGTGGCGGCTCCGCCCTGCGCCGCCGGGATGACGTGATCCACCGTGAAGGCGTGCGCAGGGTAGCGCCGGTCGCACAGTACGCGCAGGTGTAGTCGTCGCGCTCGAACACCCCGTGGCGCGTCCAGGCCGGCGTCCGGCGATGCGGCACGTGCGCGTAGATCTTCGACCGCAGGTACTGCGGCCGCAGCACCTATGGCGCCGCCAGCGTCTGCGCGGCGCTGGCGACCGTGACGTGCTCGGCGCTGACCGCCTCGGCGCGACCCTTCGACAGGCTCAGGACGTCGCCCCGTAGCAAGAGCTTGACTGCGCGCGCCAGCGTCACCACGGTCAGTGGCTCATACGACGCGTTCAGCAGCAAGATGGACTGAGCCACCATGCGGTCTTCCCCCTCTCCTTTCAGGAGGATCAGGCGCCGACGCCTGGGATCGAACCAGGGACCTCACGATCTTCACTCGTGCGCTCTACCCGCTGAGCTACCTCGGCGAAACAGATTGCGAATTGCCGATTTCGGATTGCGGAGTGCATTAGCCTTCATGCACCAAAATCCGCAATCCGCAATCGAAAATCAACAATCAGGATAGCGGGGTGTACCGGATTCGAACCGGTGGTCTACGGTTTGACAAACCGTGATGTTAGGCCGCTACACCAACACCCCACAGCAGGAGAGCCAGGACTCGAACCTGGGTCGACCGGTTTGGAGTCGGTTGTTCTGGCCGCTGAACTACTCTCCCGTAGGCGTAACGCCGTCGCAGGCAATAAAAAAGCCGCCTGTGCGGCGGCTCGCTGACTGCAGATGGCATGAGGATAGAAAACTACCCTCCACCTCCTGCATAGGCGGAGCCGCGCGCGGACGCATCTGTGATCGGGAATTCCCGCCACAGGTCAAATACCGCTATCCGTTGCAAACTTTGTGCCGACATGATGATACTCGCTCTTGCGAAGCTCTCCTCGTATGTTGAGAGAATCCTACCCGAATTCGAGATATCTGTCAAATCGTATTCGCCGGGGAATGAACCGCTGGTCTCAGCAGCGGCTGATCGTCTCGGCGTGACTCTTGCCAGCTCCGCCGCGACCGTGTATACTGTGGTTAGCAAGCTTGTACATGATGTTTGGAAATAGGAACCGCGAAAATGACCCAACAACGTTACCAGGCCACACGCGCAAAGCCCAGAGTTGACGTGCCGCAAGCCGCCATCGCTGACTTCTGCAAACGTCATGCCGTCCGCAAACTGGCGCTGTTTGGTTCGGTGCTGCGCGATGACTTCCGGCCAGACAGCGACGTGGATGTGTTGGTGGAGTTCGAGCCGGGGCATGTGCCAGGGCTGGCGTTCTTCGGCATGCAAGACGAGTTATCGCAGATCTTCCAGCGCGAGGTTGAGCTGCATACGCCGGCTTTCTTGAGTCCCTATTTCCGGCGCGAAGTTGCGAGGGCCGCTGATGTCTGCTATCCCCAGGGATGACCTCGTCCGGCTGCGCCACATGCTGGATGCCGCTCAGAAAGCCAGGCGATTTATCCAAGGTCGAGAGCGGACAGACCTGGAGATGGATGAGATGCTCTCGCTTGCCATCGTCCGGCTGCTTGAGATCGTGGGCGAAGCCGCAGCGCATGTCTCGGAGCCGGTTCAGGCCAGTCTACCGGGCATCCCTTGGCGGCAGATCACAGGCGCACGCAACCGGTTGATCCACGGCTACTTCGACGTTGACCTCGACATTGTCTGGGCTATCCTCCAGGACGATCTGCCGCCCCTGATTGTTCAACTTGAACAGATACTTCCCCAGCGCACACGGCCTCGAAGGCGCTAACTGACCACTTTTGGCTTTGACGTAGGGCGTTTTTCGGGTACGATTACTTATGCGAATAAGTCTTCGCACACGCGATTCCGTGCCCTGGAAGAGGCCCCATGACGGTAACTTTGCTCGCCACTACCAACCCCGCGCCGGCCTTAACGGCCCTCCATGACATACCCGCCGACCGCCATCCGGCGCTGGTTTACCTGGCCAGCCTGGGCAGCCCGGCGGCCCAACGCACCATGCGCCAGGCGTTGGCCGTGAGCGCCGCGATCCTGACCAACGGCGCGCTGGGTGCCGAGGAGCTGCCCTGGGACAGCCTGCGCTTCCAGCACACGGCCGCGCTTCAGGCCACCTTGCGCCAGCGCTACAGCCCCGCCGGAGCCAACAAGATCCTCTCTGCCGTCCGGGGCGCGCTGCGCGCCGCCTGGCAGCTCGGGTATATGACAGCCGAGGATTTCCACGCAGCGGCCGCGGTCAAATCCCTCAAGGGCAGCCAGGAAGAACCGGCTGGCCGCGCGTTGGCCGCCGGCGAGATCCTGGCGCTTTTGGACGCCTGCCTGGCCGACCCCACGCCGGCGGGCTACCGGGACGCGGCGGTGATCGCCCTGCTCTACGCGTGCGGGCCGCGCCGCGCCGAGCTGGTCGGGGTCGACATGGCCGACGTGATCATCACCGAAGAGACGGGAGAACACTAGGGCAAGCTGACTGTGCGCCACGGCAAGGGCAACAAGGAGCGGAATCTCCCTGTCTCGGGCGGCGCGCTGAGCGCCTTACAGGACTGACCCATCGTGCGCGGGGCTGCGCCTGGTCCGCTGTTTGTGCCGATCAACAAGGGTAGCGTGTTGGCGCTCGGCCAACGCCTGACCAGCCAGGCGATCTATGACCTGTTGGCCAAGCGCGGCGCGGCCGCGAAACTGGCGGACTTCTCGCCGCACGACCTGCGGCGCACGTTCATCAGCGACCTACTCGACAAGGGCGCGGACATCGCCACGGTCCAGAAGCTGGCCGGCCACGCCCAAGTGACCACTACCGCGCGCTACGACCGCCGCGGGGAACGGGCGAAGCGCAAGGCGGTCAGCCTGCTGCACGTGCCGTATACGCGGCGGAACCCTACCAACACTTGACCACGGCCTGCGTCGTTGCTGGGTCAGTTGGCAGCAACGGACATGCCCGCCGTTGAGTTGCCGGTTGTTCTACCCTCGGTGCGTGTTGACGCACCTGTTGCGGGATGCGATAATAGCGACAGTACCGATCCTGATGCGATATCGCCATAGCGGTGGCAAGCTGAACGGCATACCGCTGCGGGACAGAGGGGTCGCTGAAGGACCAGTCAAGATGGATTTGCGATGGGGAAGCGGATGCGCGTGTGCATGTTCTGTCAGGGGAAGGCGTCCACCAGGGAGGATGTTTGGCCATCGTGGCTGACGAGGCGCGCTCCTGTATCCGGTACCGCACGGATTTATGCAGAGCGTCGTGAGTTGAATCTCGGCAGCTGGCCGATCAAGCAACCAAAGCTGCTGGTAAAGTGGCTCTGCCGCTCCTGTAACAACGGTTGGATGAGTAGACTTGAGAGCGAAGCCAAACCAGTCATAGAGTCCATTCTCGATGACACACTGGACAACTTGGACGCTTCGGCACAGATGACGCTTGCGGTTTGGGCAGCGAAGACCGCCATGGTGCTGGAGGCGGTCGACTCGGATCGGACATGGTTCTACTCAGAAGATGAGCGCAACCTGATGCGTGTTGCGCGTGTGATTCCGGTGCGAACATCGATATGGATCGCCAAGTGCGTCGACCAATCAAGCGTCTACAGCGCCGCTGAAAACCTACGAACTACGCTCGATGATGATGGAATCCATGCGTATGCCACTACTATGGCTTTTGGCTCACTAGCGATTCAGGTCGTGACGATCAGGACTCCTGTGATGATCCCAGCAGGTGTCGCCGTGACCTATGATGTTAGCGAAGGTCCTTGGGATCAGACCCTCGTTCAGGTGTGGCCAATAACCCAAGCTTCACAGTTGTGGCCACCAAAGCACGGTCTTGTAGGTGAGCTAGGACTGGACGCGCTCACGAAGCGCCTGGGTCCTTCGATGTAGCGATCCAGAAAACCCAGATCGATGACCTAGCACCGAGGTAGACGATGTGGCAACCAGATCGCGTTCAAACGGCTGAGAGTCGCCTTCGTGAGTTAGTCAACCATCCCCGGCGGCAGGACAGATTGCTGCGAAACCGACCACGCTGGCTACAGCTTTGCGCGGCGATGGATGCTATTGGAGATACCCAGCTTGCCATCCGCAGTTTTCTGGAAGGCGCAGTGCACACGACTGGCGATGGGGGAAGCTATATCGTTGCCTATGGTGTCCTTCAAACGCTTTACGTTCAGCAGGATGCCGCAAAGAAGATAGCTGAGGTGCTGTCTATCCCGTTCGCCCCGCCTGAGGAGATCCGTGCCATAAGAGACACGCGCAACGCAGCAATCGGCCACCCAGCTGATTACAAGGGGAATCGCAGCGCGGCGATTGTCCGGGTTTCACTGTCTCCTACTGGATTCGACCTCTTGGTTTACGGACCTGAAGGCTTCGATGAGAGCCGCACCGTCAATCTGCCGAGCTTGTGCCGCGAACAGACAGATGTGATCGGTGCTTTGCTTGAAGCGGCCAATGCTCATTTGATCGAGGAGGAGTTAGT
>MNXL01000316.1 GCA_001871755.1 Anaerolineae bacterium CG2_30_64_16 | reverse complement strand
CCACCGTGGCTCGGTCAGGAGACCGGCCACAGCCACCCCGGATTATTGAGAGGATACGTAGCTGCCATAGTCGAAGTGCACCCTGCGCACGCTTTGGCCCTGCCATGGCTGCAACGAGTGAAGGACGAGACAGACAGCGGGTTGGTTGCAGCCCATTCTCTGGCCGAGCTTTACGCCGTTCTCACCACTTTGTCTTATCGTCCGCGTATTCTGCCTGCAACGGCCCGTCAGTTGATCGAGCGTAACGTCGTGGAGACGTGCGAGGTGGTGTTTTTGTCCGCTAAAGACTATGTGGCACTCCTGGCCCGTTTGCCTGACTTGGGGATCATCGGCGGGGCAACATACGACGCGTTGCTCTTGCATGCCGCCCGGAAAGCCAACGTTGATCGGGTGATAACGCTCAATGCAAAGGACTTCCGTCGGATATATCCCGACCTGGCTGGCAAGATCATCTCTCCATTGGAGGAAGTGGCTGGCGTATGACGAGGAAGCCGACGTGCTCTACGTTAACTTCAAGAAGCCGAGCCACGCGGACGATTCCGAGCTCATGGACTACACACCACGAATGAAAGCCAACTCACCATGAAGCAATTAACCCGCATCCGCCTGGTCAACTGGCACCTCTTCGCCGACACGACGATTACCTGCCAGGGCACGACCTATTTCATCGGCGTCAACGGCGCGGGGAAATCCACCATCCTGGACGCGGTGCAATTCGCGCTGGTGGGCGGGCAGCGCGATGTGAAGTTCAACCAGGCCGCGATGACGGGCTCGCGCCGCACGCTGAGCTCCTACGTGCGCGGGGAGCTGGGCACCGAGGGCCAGCGCTATCTGCGCGGCGACTGCACCGGGCTGGTGGCGCTGGAGTTCGCCAACCCCGACGGTACCCGCTTCGTCCACGGCGCGTTAGTGGACGCCTACGCCGACAACCACAGCCCCGACCTGGCCTATTTCATCGTCCACAACGCCGAACTGAACGACACGTGGTTCTTCAAGGCCCCCGGCCAGCTCTTCGAAACCGGTGGTTTGCGGCGCCACCTGGAGCATTTTGCGCTGCCCGCGGGCGGCCAGGCACAGGTCTTCTCCCGGCTGGAGGACTATCGCGCCAACCTGCTGAACCGCCTGGGCCAGCTCCGCGATACCTTCCCGGCCAAGATCGTCAAAGGGGTCGCGTTCAGCCCGCTGACCAATATTCGCGACTTCGTCCACAACTACCTGCTGGACGAGGCCCTGGTGGATGTCAAGACGCTGCAAGAGCAGTTGGAGACGTTACGCCACTTCGAAACGCTGGTGGCCGACATCGCGGCGCGCATCGCCGAGCTCGACCGCATCGAAGAGTACGACGCCGAGCGGATCGCCAACCGCCGCCGGCGCATCACCAACGGGTTTGTGAAACGCCGGGCCGAGGCCGACACCCTGCTGGCCGGCCTCAAGCGCCGCCGGCTGGAACGCGATGAGGCCGACCTGGGCCTCAAGCGCGCCGAGCTGGCTCGCGATGGGCTCGGCGAAAGCCTCAAGCTCGCCCAAGAGACGTTGCTCCAGGCGCAGCTCGCGCTCCAAACCGACCGCACCGCCGCGCGCCAGGCCGAGTTGCGCGCCGCCATCGCCACGGCCGAGACCGACCTCGCCGCCCTGTGCCGCCGCGAGGCCGAGCTCTCCGCCGCGCTGGCCGCCGAGCTGACCGCCATGCGCACCCTGCGCGACCTGCTCCTGACTGATGGGCAACCCGTGCCGCAGGAGTTGGAGGCCTTCATTGGCGAGTCACCTACCCCCCCAGCCCCCCTCCCTGCGAAGGAGGGGGGAGCAAGCCTCCCCTCCCCTGGCAGGGGAGGGGCCGGGGGAGAGGTGGCGTCTGCTACGGGAGGGGTCGGGGGAGAGGTTGGCCAGCGCAGCGATCTACAATCTGCCATTTGCAATTTGCAATCCGTTCTCGACTCCCTCGGCCAGACCTACGCCGACCAACGCGCCCTCCTGGTGGAAAAAGTACGCGGCCTGCGTGAAGAAGGCAAGCGTCTCCAACGCGAGATCGCCCAACTGCGCACCGGTGACCGCGATGCGAGCTACGAGGCTGCGGCGCCGGCCGCGGCGCGGCTCCGCCGTCTGCTGCGCGCTGAGCTGAGCCTGGGGCCCGACGAGGTGGTCTACCTCTGCCAGGCGCTGGACGTGGCCGACGAGGCGTGGCAAGATGCGGTCGAGGGGGTGCTGGGCGCCGCGCGCTTTCACTTGCTGGTGCCGCCCGCGCACTACGACGCGGCCATGCGCCTCTACCGCGCCCGTCGCTTCAAGGATGACTTGCACGGCGTCGGCCTGCCCGACGGCGACCGCATCCTGGCTGCCGCGCGCGCGGGTGAAATCCGTCGCGGCGGGGGCGACCGGCTGGCCACCGAAGTGCAGACCGACCACCGCATCGCAGAACCCCTTCAGGGGACCGTCCGCGCCTACGTGGATCTCCTGCTCGGCGGCACCGTCAAGTGCGAGACCCTCGAAAAGCTGCGCGACCAGCGCCAGGCCGTCACCCGCGAGTGTTTCGTGCGCCGCCACTTCAGCACCAGCCACCTCGACCCACGGCACTACCGCCGCTGGTTCATCGGCGGCCGCGCCATCCCCCGCCAGATCGCGGAGCGGGAGGCGCGGCTGGCCGCGGTCGGCGACGAGTTGGCCGCACTGGCCGGGCAACTTGCGAGCCTGGAGCAACGGTTGAGCCTCACCCGCGATCGCGTGCGCCGCTTCATCGACCTGGAGCGCGGCCTGCCCGAGCTGGCCCGTCTGCCGGAAGCGGAGGCTGCGTTGGCTGCGTTGGGCGCTGAGCTGGCCGGGCTGGACACCCGCACGATCGCTGCGCTGCAAGCCGAGGCGCAGCGCGCCCGCGTCGCGGCCGACGAAGTGCAAACGCAGCTCTCCCAGGCCGATCGGAGCATCGGCGACCTGCAGCGGCTGGTACACACGCTTGACCGCGATGTCATCCCCGACCTGGAACGCGCGGGCGCGGCCGCGGACGCGGCCGCCCACGGCTTCCTCCTCCTGGCAGACGCGGGGGATATGGCCGACGAGGCCGAGAAGGAATACACCCGCCGCCGGGAGCGCCAGGCATTGGAGATCGTACTGGAAAACGCCACGCGCTACGAGGACGATCACACCAAGGCCGAAGCCAGGAGTCGCGACCGGCTGCGTGAGGCCAAGCAGGCCTACAGCCTGCGTTACGATTTCGGCTACGACAGCCAGGAGGACGCCGGCCGCTACACCGCCGAACGCCAACGTTACGTCGAGTCGGAGCTGCCGGAATACGAGGCGCGCGTGGCGCGTCAGCGCGGCCTGGCCGAGCAGGAGCTGGTGGAAAACTTCATCCACCGCCTGCGCGAGCAAATCGAGGATGCGCGCAGCCAGCTCGATCACCTGAACACCACGCTGAACAAGCTGCGCTTCGGCGGCGAACGCTACGAGTTCATCACCAGCCCCGCGCCCGACCTGCGCCGCGTCTACGACATGGTGATGGACAGCCAGGCCGTGCTGGGCGCGTCGTTGTTCGACTCCGACTTTCGGCGCAAGTATCAGGAAGGCTGGGATCTGCTGTTTGAGCGGCTGACCATCGGCGCGGATGCCAGCCCTGAGCCAGGTCGAAGGGACGAACGGGTGGAGGAGCTGCGTCGCCTGCAGGACTACCGCAACTACCTGGCCTATGACATCCGCATCCACTATCCCAACGGCGACCGCGCCCTGCACAGCCAGATCAGCGCCAAAAAGTCGGGCGGCGAGACCACGACACCGTTCTACGTCGCCATGGCCGCCAGCTTCGCCCAGGCCTACCGCCTGAACCAGGCGCGGCCGTCCGACACCATCCGGCTGGCGATCTTCGACGAGGCGTTCGGCAAGATGGACACCGCGCGCACCGCCAGCGCGCTCAAGTTCATGGTGGATACCGGCCTGCAAGTGCTGCTCGCCACCCCGCCCGACAAGGCCGGCGGCCTCCTGCCCCACGTCGACAGCGTCCGCACCGTCGTCCGGCAGGAGAACCACGCGTTCGTGCTGGAGATTGACAAGCGCGAAGTGGAAACGTGAAACGTGAAGCGTGAAACGTGATGCGTGTTGCGTGGTCGGATATCTTCTCGATCATCTGGGAGCAGCTCGGGCCGGTCTCCGACCGTGCCCGTCGTGGCTCGGTCAGGAGACCGGCCACAGCAAGTAAGGCGTGAAGCGTAGAGCATCCGTGTCACCTTGTTTCCTTGTTTCCTTGTGTCCTTGTCTACCTATCTACTTGTTTCCTTAGTCTACCCGTCTACCAACCGACATGCCCACCTTACCTTTCACCGCCACCCCCGACGTCGTCGCCATCCTGAACGCGCTGCTGGACATCTACGAGCGGCACGCGCCAGGCCGGCCGTTCGTGCGCGCGCTGCGCGTCCGGCTGGACGAGCTCGACCTGCCCGGCTACCTCAGCCAGCTCGACCCGGCCCCGCGGCAGACGGCCAACGAGCAGTTGCAGGCGCTGGCGGAACGCGGCTTCGTGCGTCTGGCGTGGCTGCCGGGCGAGACGGGCCATCTGCTGGATGCAGTGACGCTGCCCCCGGAACGCGCCGCCGAGCTTTTCCCCTGGCTGGGCCGCGCGCCCGTGGCCGCCCAGGCCGCGGCGCTGCGGGATCTGCTGCTGGGAGAACGGTTTCGGTTTGCGCCACGAACCTCACCCCCCTGCCCCCCTCTCCTGCCAGGCGAGGGGGCAGACGGCGCTCCCCCTCCCTCGCAGGGAGGGGGTTGGGGGGTAGGTGCCGACTGGCGCCTCCAGGCGCTCGATCACATCCTGGCCCAACTCCGCGCCGGCAAGTCCCCGGCCCCCTTCACCCTGGCTGACCCCGACTTCAACCGCGATCTGCTGGCCGCGCTGGTGGCGCTGGATGCCGTGGCTGAGGAGACACCCTATCGCGTCTTCAGCGTGCGCACCTTCAACGACAGCAAGGCTTTTGAACCGTTGAAGGCCGGCCTGGCGACGTTGGCGCGGCGCCACGGTCCCGGCTGGGCCGAGCTGACGCCGGACGAAACACTGCGCGAGCTGGGGCTGACGTCCAACCCGACGCACGTCTTCTTGTACGGCCCCTGGCGGCTGATCGGCGCCGGTGGGCAGCTCGTCGCCCTGGACGGATTCTACCCCGCCGTGGGCGTGCCGTCGCTGATGGTCGCGGGGGTGCAGCACGCGGCGGTAGACACCGCACGCGTCGAGCGCGTGGTCTGCGTGGAAAACCTGGCGTCCTTCTACGAGTTGATCCGCTACGAGGCAGAGGGGTTGGCCGCGCTGTGCCTGTGGGGCAGCCCC
>MNXL01000140.1 GCA_001871755.1 Anaerolineae bacterium CG2_30_64_16 | reverse complement strand
TTCGCCTCTTGGCACTTGGCTTTCCATTGATCTCGACTTTTCTCGAAAAACCGGGCCAGCTTCCTGACGGGACTCTTATACTCCTTGTCTCCCGTAGCACTTCGCATCGCTCCTCCTCAAAGCATCAGGTTGAGCGAATACTATACCAAGAACTCGTTTACGGACAACTTGGGAGGAACAAAAACGGCACCAATTCTACCGAGCGGAATCGCCTAAACAACCCCTTCTTTCATCACCCTAGCTGCTGCCTGGCCTGTCGCCATTGTATCCTCTGCGATCTCGCGATACACTGATGGCCTGAAGAAGAGAATGCCCATCAATCGGCTCATGAAGCTCGTTTTTGACCTATAGGCGATTCCAGAGGGAGTAACAGGCGCGACACGCGCTGTCGGAACTGTGGAAGCGGGTGGAGCTGCAGTTGCCATTTTCTCAATGCCACTTCCTACTTGGGAAAGCAATAGGGCCGCGACCCCGGCCAAGGCTCGTTCCTTGTGCCTAATGTTCTCGGCAAGGGCGGAGAGTCCTATGCCCGGATCGCCTCTGCCCATTGTAATCTCGAACTGCCTGACGCTCTCATCATCAGACATTGTCCAACTTGTGGAGACGGTGGCTACAGGTGTCCACGTTTCGGGGCTTGTTCCTCTCATGACCTGATGCGCCTTCATCCCCCCAACTGTCTTGCCGTTCTTACTGACAGCCAGGCAAAGGTCATCGAAGGCGCTACCGAAAACTGTTCCGACAGTATCCCCTTGCGCGTTGCATATTGTGCCTTCCCCGCCGGTGTAGCTTGACTTCACCAAGCCAGCTTTTTGGCCGGATCCCAGATAAACTGATCCTTCGGTGCCGGGTGGCAATGAAAGAAATGAAACTTCTGCTATCCGTTCCCCATTGGAAGCGGAAACTGTATACGTTGCCATTTTGGATCCTCCTATCCTTTGCGGGAGAACTGGGTGAGCTTGCCTTGCGTGTGTGTAGCAAGCTGCCTAACGGCCAGGTTCAGCTGCGGCTGCGCCTGGCGAGCCTCTCGTTGCCCCTGACCTGACCGGCGCAGCCGTCAGCTGGAACCCAATGTTAGGCCCCGCCCTGGCCACCGCGACCCGCAACGAGACCCGCCGCCCATGACGGCGAACCGTGCGTGACCTCTCCCCTGGCCGACCAGCAGGCAGAGGGGCATAGGTCGGCCATCTACCGACGCAAAAAAGGCAAGAAGCGCCGCCAAAACGGCGGTTGGCCATCGGGCGGCGCGTCATAGCCAAATACGGCGATGCTGTGGGTGTCGGCATTGGAGACATAGATATAGCCGCGCCGCTCGTCAACGGTGATGTAAGTCGGGCCGACGCCCCCCGTGTTCAATGTGGTGATGACTTCCGTGCCGCGGATGATGGACATATTGCCTGCCAGCCGATTGGCGACATAGATGTAGTCGTGGGTGGCATCGTACACTACGTCTCGCACATCGTAGCCGGGTACCTCCAGGGTCGCGATGACTTTGTCCTTTTGCGCCACGATGACGTGGCTGGGCGGTCCATCCCAGGATGTCACATAGGCCCAGTTGCGTTTAGTATCCACCGCCACATGATTCAGGCTGAGATTCAGGTTCGGGATGTAGCCTCGCTTGCCCAATGGAATCCGCCGAATATCATCTTGGCCATCCCAATACACCAACGCGTAGTAATCCTGCAACATGTAGAATTCGCCAGTCTTCCGGTTGATGGCGATGTCCATAATCGCACTACGTGTATTTGGCGGCTCGCCCAACATGGTTTGCGTAACACGCGTCGTGCCGCGGATGACCGACACCAGCCCCATGTTTCTATCAGCCGGATCATCCGGCCAACTCGCAGCTTGACCGACGTACACGTTTTGGTTGCGCGGATGCACGCGCAGCACTTGCGGCATGTAGCCAGTTGCGATGGTCGTGATGACCTGCGTGCCACTGATGATCGTTACCGCGCCCAGCGTCGGCTCCGGCCCATAGCCCTTCGGGTTGGTGACGTAGACCAAGCCCGTGACCGGATGGACGACGAGATGATTAGGTCTTGTCCCAAGGTTATGGATCGTCGTGATGACTTCCGTACCACTGATGACGTGAACAGCGGCGCTCTCGCTGTCACCGACCCATACGTAGCCCGTCTTCGGATCTATATCAAGTCCACTGAGAATCCCAGCGCGGGGCTTCCCGCCGGGCCAGGGCAGCAACGTCACGAGCCGTGGGCCGTCGAGGATGGCGATCGAGCCGCCCTGGTTGACAATGTACGCCCAACCGTTGGGATGCGCCACCCCATAGGCCGTGCTTTCACCATGAGGGCTGGGCATGGGCAACACGGCCAACGATCGCGGCAAAGCATCAGTGGCATCGGCCTGCCAACTAACCAAAGCGCCCGCCAAGACGAGCAGCAGCAATGCCACTGCCAGCAGCGAGACGGCCAGTCGGCGCATGATTTGCGGGTTTCTCGGCATCATCTGACTCCAGCAGCAACTCAAGGACGCAACAACAAGGGCAAGTAGGCGCTACATGTCCGCGGGTAACAGCCGAAGGCCGCTTGCGCCGGTTTGGACACGAAGTCGCCCTGGTAGAGTCCAAACCACCAATCCACCAGGTTCGGCCGTTCCGGTGGGCAGGTTGCGCCGGGAGCGAGCACGTTCCAGGCCGGCGACCAGGCGAAGGCCTGCGCGCCACCAGCCGCTGCGGCCGCTTGACAATTGATGCACGCGCCGGTGTCGCGATATTGATACCAGAAGATCTTGATGACACCGGGCAGGTAGGAAGTCCAGCCCGTTTCCTTGAAAAGGATATCGAAACTCTTGGTAAGATAGCTGGCCTGCGTCCAGCGTGTGACCAGCGCCTCGTTGATCGCAGCGCAGTTCTGCGCGGGTGGTGAGCCGGCCGCGCTGTTCCAGCCGAGCTCGGTGGCCCAAATAGATTTGTAAGCGTGCCCGCGGGCGGTCAGGACATCTTGAAACTTCTTGACAATCGTTGGACTTTCATAATGCAGGTAGTCCTGGGGATTCACCATCAGCCGGTTGTCCCAGTAGCGGTACATCGTTGACGGGTACGGATGGAGCGCGAAGACGTCGTATGCCGGGCTGGTGGTGGAGTCATAAACCTGGATTAGGTAGTCTCGCGCGAGCGGATCGGCGCTGCCCAAACCGCCGAAGGCGACCCGATCGCCTGCATCCTCAGCCCGCAGTCGTTCGAACGTCGCGCGTAGCAGCAGCGCGTAACTGGCTGGCGGCACGCGACTGCCGCTGAAATCGGGTTCGTTCCACACTTCCCACGCGCCGATGCGGGTGTCGTAGTAGCGGCTCAACAACGCGGCAACGTCAGTGAAGTGGTCGCGATAATCATCACTGATCGGTTGATTGGGTTGCCAATCACTGCGATTCAAGGTCTGCTGATCGAGCAGTCCCAACACGGCGATGCCTTTGGCGCATAGGCCATCGACCAATTCATCGTAGGACTTCAGGTCAATGCGGCTGAAGTGGGGTGTCGGATCGCCGGGCGGCGTGGCGACGCGTGGCTCGGCTGCCGCGATGAACTCTAACCGCACCCAGCCCGTGTTGGACTGCTGCACGCGGGTTAGGCGTCCATTCAGATCATCTTCTGCAAACGGCGGCAGGTTCAGCCCCTTGCTCACCATGCTGCCACCGGGAACGCCGGGGACGACGACGCGCGGGTCAAGATTCTCGCAGTTGGCGCTGGTAGTCGGCATATCATAGCGTTGAATGCTCAAATCATCGAGCCAGGGGCCACCGGCCTGGCCGTAGGCGCCGCTTTGGAAGCTCCACATGATGTACACCGTGCCGGTGTTGGTCTTCGCCAATTCCGGGTAGTAGATACGGTAAGTGCTCCAGTCAATCGTGACGATGTTGTTACTTCCCGTCCACTGGATCCCCCGATAGTTGACGCCGTCGCCGGAGAACAGCACACTGAACTTATCGCCGGGATCGTACAACTGCAGCCACATCTTGAATTCTACCAGCATGTTCTCGATGCCTGCCATGTTGTCCAGCCGACAAATCAGATTCGCCGTCAGGTTATTCGGGTACTGGTTCGGCGCGGGCGCCGGATGGGCGGCCGGCCAGATGGCATAGCTGCCGCTCCACTTGCGCTGCGTGTCGCGCTCCCACCAGCGCGGTTGACCAGGATCGTAATTGTCCCAGATGCATGGGCCACCGTCGAACAGGAAGTTGCTCTCGAAATCGGTAGCGTAATACTGGCTCCAGCCACTCGTAGCCTGAGCTTCCTGGATCGCCATGGGCGCCTGGGCGCGTGCCGTACGATCTAGTTGCGCTACACGCGCCCTCAGTTGGTCATCGGCGGTGAGTTGAACCGGAACCGGCGCGGGGAGATCCTCCGGCCCCTGCGCTGTTGGGGCTGCTGCGCGCGCTTCCGGCACAAAGAGGCGGTCGGCCAAGACATAAACTTGGGTGATAGGATGCGATGCTGCGATGGTCGGAGTTGGCGTGCTGGTTGGGGCTGGCGTGACTGCGGGACGCGGCGTGAGATTACATTGCGGATCATCCAGCCGAAGCGTGAACGTGAGCTTGACCCCACCCGCTTTGACTTCGATCGGCACGGCTGCCGTGACAGCGAAGTCAGTCACCACCAAAGTAAAACTATCGCGTGCCCCCTGGTTGTAACCGGCAAACTGAGGTTCGAACTTAATGCTGGGAAAGCCTGGATTACCGCGCTCACGCGTCCATTCGACGCGATAATCACCCAGGCCACCCTTAAACAAACTGGCGTCAGCCGGAGTCAGCCTTGTCCAGTTGCCCGTGCCGAACGCGATATAACTGACATCTTGGCGACCGTTGGCTGCCACCTGGTAACTCAATAATGCAGAACCATCTGCACGCGTGACGAAGCCCTGGAATCCCAGAACATAACCATCCTGTGCCAGAGTCAGGCAAAAAGCGGGCGGCGGTGGTAGGGGTGAACGGAACACATCCGAAGTCGGCAGTGGTGACTGGAAAAGGCCACTGGCTTGGGTTGCGGGCTGACGCGCTGCGGCCAGCCACAACGCTATTACGCCGATGAGCACGAGAGTAACGGCTTGGATTGACACATGGAACGTGGTCTTGCGCTGCGGTTTCATCGTAACCTCCTGGTCTGATGAAAGAAAGCCTAACGGCCCGCTTCACCTGCGCCCGTCACTACAGCTCAAAGTTATGACTCGCACAGCCTCTCAATACGACAAATGGTGGTTAATCGCGCCGCCCAGGGCGTCAGGTGGAAGCGAGTGTTAGGCCCGTGCCCCTGACCAGCCCCGCACAGCGAGACCCGCCGCCCACAACGGCGAACTATGCTGCCCGACCGCCCACAATAGCGCGATT
>MNXL01000143.1 GCA_001871755.1 Anaerolineae bacterium CG2_30_64_16 | reverse complement strand
CACGTGCGAGACGCCGCCAGCAGCAACGCTATCCAGACCCCCGATCGCCGCTTCAACGTGCTCTGGACGCAGTGGGCCCGCCCATCCGGCTACCCCACCGGCCTCTGCAGCCGGGTCGACGTCTGGCTGCACAACACCGGCACGACCACCTGGCAACCCACCGAGATCGGCGTCGGCTACTGCTGGGGCGCGACCTGCTCGATGGCCGGCTATCTGCCGCGCCAGGTGACCCCCGGCGCCGACTTGCTCATCCCTCTGACCGTCGGCCCTGGTGCAGGCTACCTGTACATCGACCTGTACTACAAGCCGGTCGGCCAGGGCTCTCCTATCTGGTTCGGTGCGGCCTGGCCCCGCCAACTCATCGGCAGTTTCACCGTGGTCCGCAGTTGCCGTTACCTGCCCGCCATCGAGCGCGGCTATATTCTCGCCCAATAGCTCCCGCCACGGGTGTTCACGAACGGTCGCGTACCGAGATTAGACCATCAAGTGTAAGATTCGAGCAGTCTTGTGCCCTCACTTAAAAAAAGGGGGAAATGGTGTTGTGGTTATGACAGCTATTGGATTTCACGAGCAAACCAGGAGCGGGAAATGGCTCTCCAGAATGCGACGATTCTGCTAATTGGGCGAGCGCCGCTCGTCCGCCAAACGCTGCTACAGACGGGATATCAGATCTTGTGGGCCGAGAGCGGAGCCAGGGCAATGAGACAACTCCAAGAGGAAGCTATCGATCTGCTGGTATTGGACGATGAGCTGCCGGATGTGTCAGCTTCCGAGTTCCTGGCATATGTGCGCGGTTATCCGACCACCCGAGAGCTGCCTGTGATGCTCCTGCGCGGTTGCTTCTCTGTTCAGGATGCGCTTGATTTCCGTGCGCGTGGCGTAACGGAGTACGTCACCAAGCCGGTTGCCCCATCGCAGTTATTACTGGCCATTGAGGCAGTGCTCGCGAAGAGGAAGACATCCTTAGTGGACGCGACGGTGGTGGAATTGGGCCCATTCGTGATCGATATGACCGCTAGACAGCTTGTGCGGGGGGGGGGGCCAAGAGGAGTTGTTGAGCCCATTGGAGTTCGAGGTGTTGACTTGCCTGATCCAGAACGCCGGTCGGGCGGTATCCTATGACGAGTTGCTGAGGCAAGTGTGGGGATGCCAGCCCGATGCCGGGAATCGGGAAATGGTCAAGGCTTGCGTCAAACGGCTGCGCCGCAAGGTGGAAGAGAACTCGGCTCAGCCGCAATACATCAGGACGGTACGTGGCGTGGGTTACAGGCTGGTGATACCAGGGAGTTAGCGGGATCGGTACGGCGGGTCACAATTCTGTACCGATTTTGTCACCGCGCGTATGATCTTTTTGTGCTAGCATGTTTTGCGTCGGTGGGGGTTGGGCTTGTAGCTGTGTTCGTCCCTGAGTGCGGTTTCGCCAGAATCCAGCTCCCGCTACGATAGGTCATGACTTGTGTTGGGGTCTGACGCCCATATTCGTCAGGCGAGACAGTCAGTTGGTGCTGTCTTGTAAACACGTCGTTGCGTGAAGGAGACTTGTGATGAGCAAAAAAGCCAGGCACAAACAGGTCATATCTGCTCTTGTGGGAGTAGTGCTGTCTACTGTTGCGGCGATCAGTGGTCCAATAGTTGCGCATGCCGACTATGGCGACGTCTGGGCTTCGTCGCATGCGTTTAACAAGATGCGCGGCAATTACACCGGAATACACGTCACATACCAGGTGCCTGATGCAAGCGCCTACATGCCGCCAACTTCGCAGTGGCCGGGTTGCATCAACTACCCCATATGGATTCTATATCCTACATTTGATCATTGGTTGGAGATGGGGATTCAGCATTGCTGGAATGAAGCAGCAGACATCTACCACGTATATGAATACAGTCGCCTTCTGAACGAGTGGGGACCGGTGGCAACCCAGTTCCGGTCGGGTAACACCGTGACTCTGGCAATGACCAAGGTCGACTCGTCGACGTGGGCCATGTGGGTCAATGGGCAACGGGTAACAGATGCGCAGGGGAATCCGTGGCCGCCTTCCAATTCAGTTTACACCGTAGCACTGGATCGCATAGAAGTAGGACTGGAGAGCCAGTCGGTTACCTATCGCTCACCTCGCGGCGCGCTACGCGATATCTGGATACAGAATTCGATCGGCTGGGGTTGGGTTCTCGCATCCAGATGGGAGCCCAGCGATGATCTCGGTAGACGATACTACATCTCTGGTACGCCCTCGAACTTTGAAGTGTGGGGATACGGCTTGCCAACCAAAACTGGCTGGCACGGCTCAGCTTCCGGGATTGGCAGCCGGTTTATTCACTCTACCCAGGAGGGCGCGGAAAGGCAGGCTGAGAGGTTCGCCGGGCACACAGGAATTGATCTATTCCAGACTCTCACATCACCTGATGGCCAAACGAAAGGTTATGCAATTGGATTGCACAGTGCAGATATCATTGAGTACGTAATGCAGTTTCCTTACAAGATTGATCCCAGAATATGGACATTGGGACTGGCCGATAAACCGGGGCCGGTTTTGGCAAATGTCTACATAGATGCGCAATACGTGGGTCAGGTGAGTTTCAACCACAACGACAACAACCATCATCTGGGTATCCCTGCTCCTTTGGTGGTCCAGATGCCCAACTCGTATTGGGGAGGAACCCATTCGCTGGCTCTCGAGTTCGCCAACGACTACTGCAATTGCAATCCATACGACCCGGACCAGGACCGAAACTTCTACCTGGATGCGATCGGCGTGACGGCCTGGTGAATCAGGAGCACTCCGTTGGATGCAAAGATGATTCATGGGTATAATGCAGGTGCCGCAAATAGGAGGACAGCCATGGTATCAGAGGACAAGATGATCTGGAATGTGTGCTTCGCACTCATCGCCCTGCTTCTCGCAGCGACATTGGCCGGATGTGCGCAGGGAGACAGCCAGAATGTCTCTCCGGCTGTGTCTACAGCGGAAACGGAGCGCCCGACCGGTCAGGTTGCTGATGCTGCGACCCCAGAGAAATGGTCCAGCGCGCACGAGACTCAGATAGCGGCTGCCGACGCTACCGCAACAACGTCAACGATGAGCACGGATGGCGCCCCAGATGCGACAGACGGCCAGGAAGGGTCGGCGCAAAACACAAATGAGGATTTTCTGCGATTTCGTCCTGCCCCGATGCCGCCGCCACCCCCAAAATGGGAGGTGGACTATGTCCTGGATGGGATTGTCACCGTCGATGGCGTGGACTATCTGGCGTCGGCCCCCATGAGAGCGCAGGCAAACGGGATCGCGATGGAAATCCTGGCCACCAGTGTCAACCACGAAATAGCGCGCGTGTTCGTCACCGTCTGGAGGCCCGGTCAAGGACAGGATAGGGGATCTCACAGCAATCGCGTGCCTCCCATTCTGCCGGCCGTGGCGCGTTTGGTTGGAGAGGATGGTCGATCAGTACACGACAGCCAACACATCGAGCCCATCATCGGGCTCGATGGCCTCACGCTGGCGCTGATTTCGTTGCCGCTGGCAGGGAACCAATCGCCAAAGCTGAGCCTGGACGTGCCCGCAATGCACGTAGGACCGCCCGACAACGTGCAGGAACGCGTTTCCGGCGCCTGGCGCATCCCGCTGCTCATCGATAATTTCCCCGGCGAAGCGCCGCGGCAGACACAGACGTTCATCAGCACCGATGTCCTCCCGCACGTCTATGATAACGGCGTCAAGGTCAGGTTCGGTGACTCGGCGGGAACGCCATCCGGGATGCACGTAGACTACCCTCGAGTCGATCTCCTGGAGGGAAATCTGGCAGAGGCATGGGTGTTCACGCTCACGTCAGCCGATGGCCAGGAGACACCGCTCTACCTCATTGTCATGATCGACGGCAGCGTGAAGCAGGTCTCGAAATCGGAGTATGACGCGATACTGAATGCCACGATCTATGCGCCGAATCCCACCCCAGTGGTAGCGCCGAACCAGGGGCCCATCCCCCCCGAATTCCCCACGCCGCTGCCGTTCTACACCCCTGATGTGTCGCGACCCATTGAGGAAGTGATCCAGGAGCACCTCGAAGACCTTACGCCGACTCCGTGATGGGGACAGGCAGGCTGCAGAGTCTGCCGGGAATACGCCCGGAGCTAGCTCGCGGTCCCGGCGTATCCCGAAAGCCCGTTGGAAAACACCGGGCATCGTCCGCACTCTGCCTCGGACGATGCCCAGGAACTATTCACCTGAGTTTTCCCACCAACGTCATCCCGATGATAGTCCAACGAACGGCTGTCCCGCTTCGACACGCGCGGCCAGGGCCGCGGCCACCTCTGCCACCGTGCCGGCGATGCGCTGCACGGGCGTGCCATCCAACCCCAGCGCCGCCTCGCTCTCCTGGCTGACCGCGGTCCGGTCCGCGATGATGGTGACCAGGCCGGCATGGGCCGCCTCGGCCGCGCTGAAGCCGAAGGAGGCCGCGCAGGCCAGCAAGAAGTCCTGGGCCAGCAGCAAGTCCGCCTCGGTCGCCGGCTGCTCGGCCGGGCCGAACAGGACGTAGTGGGTCAGCGGCTTGCCCAGGGTCGGGGCCACCAGATTGGCCGTGGCCGATTCGGCGCCATCCAGGACGATCACCGCGGAACGGAGCGGTGTGTCCGCAACCGCCACCCGGTAGCTGCCGGCGGTCAGGTCGGTAAACCGGTACATCTCGTCCGCGGGGACGACCTGGCGCGCGACCTCAGCGTCATCGCGCAGCAAGATCAACGTCCGGCTGGCGCCGTTGCGGACGCGACCCGAGATCATGCTCTCGGCGAGGATCAACGTCAACGCCAGTTGGACCTGATCCTGCCCGTTCACCCACACCGGGTCGGAGCGGAACCGGGTGTCCTGCACGCCCACCTGGTACTCGCCGGCCGCCAGATCGGTGAAGCGGAAGGTTTCGTCCGGGTCCACCGCCTGGCTGGCGATGACGGTGTCCCCCTGCCAGAGCACCGCGGCCCGGCCCGCGGCGTTGCGCAGCACGCCGTAGATCACGCTGTCCGCGTGGATCACGTCGGGCGCCTGCACCTTGACAAAGGTGATGCTGAAGGAGTGGTGGAACAGGGTGTTGCCCGGCGCTTCGTCCGGGTGGCCGGTGTGCATCCCCGCGACCCGGTCGGACGGCAGCTCCTGGCCCGACAATCCGAGCGTCTTCACCGCGCACACCTGCCATTTCCACATCGGGAAGTTGGCGCCCGGTTCGCTCAGTGGCTTGTCGATCGTGACAAACTGTTCGCCGCCATCCCAACTGACCTTCAGCCGGGCGCCGAAGACCCGGCCGCCATAAGGGTCATCCGGGG
>MNXL01000142.1 GCA_001871755.1 Anaerolineae bacterium CG2_30_64_16 | reverse complement strand
AGCGCAAAGTACGCCTTGCTCCCCGCGCCCTCCACCCCCCGCAGACTCGCCAGGTCCGGGGCCGCCGGCGCCTCTGCGGCCGCCCGGTCCAGGCGTTCCAGCCACTCGGCGGGCAGCTCCGGCCGGCCCCGCCGCCAGCGCAGCGCATACGTCCGGTAGTTGGCCAGCTTCCCCGCCACCACCTGCCGGGCAAACGCCAGGCAAAACACGGGATCGGCCGCCCGCGCATACTGCTTGCGCCGCAGCTCCAGGTTCTTCCCGCTCGGCCCGGTCAGGCGCCCCAGCAATTCCCCGCCGCGGCTCACCAGGCTCAGGGTGATGTCGGCCGCCAACAGCGCGTGCAGCGCCGGCGTCGTCGCGCCCACCCCCCGGCCCACCAGCACGACGTGACTCACACTCGCCAGCGGCGCCCGTAGCACCGTCTTGTCATCCAAAGTGACCAGCAAGTGCCGATACTCTTTTTCGATCCGGGATCCCGGCTCCGTCACGTACAGCGTAGCCATCTCCGTCCTCCAGCCATCAGCTATCAGCCATCAGCCAAGCCGCCAACCCGCTCCTCCACCCCCACCTGCCCCCCTCACCGTGTCACCATGTCACCATGTCACCCCGTCCCCTGCTCAATACTCGTAGCTGATATGCTGCCCCCACAGCCAGTCGAACTTCCCCTGCACCGTGATCCGCTTCTCCTGCCAGAGGAAGGTGTACGTATCCCCCTGGAAGCGCACCCCCAGGTACTCGAAACCGTCCGAGAACGACGTGACGCGGGTCTTCGTCGGTTCGAGCTGGAGTCGGAGATCGGCCAGCGTCGCGGCGATCACCTCCAACGCCTGCTCGCCGGCCGCCGGCCCCTCCACCAGCACCACGAAATCGTCGGCATAGCGCACCAGCGGCCACCGGTTGCGCACCAACTGCCAGTCCAGCTCGTGCAGATACAGATTGGCCCACAGCGGCGAGATCGGCATCCCGAGCGCCACGCCGCGCGCCACGCCCTGCTGCGGCCGGCCCTCATCAAGCCACCACCGCATCAATTGCAGCACCCGCCAGTCCGAGATCTCCCGGCCCAACAGGTCCATTAGGATTTCATGATCCAAACTGCCGAAGCAATCGTCGATGTCAGCCTCAGCCACCCAGCGCAGCCCCCGGTCGCGATAGCGGATCACCGCGGCCACCGCCTGAGCCACCCCGCGCCCGGGCCGGTAGCCGTAGGAGCAGGAAAGGAACTTGCGATCCAGCCGGGGCAGCAGGACCTGCAACGCCGCCCGTTGCAACACTCGATCCGCGACGGTGGGAATGCTGATCCGCCGCCGGCCGCCAGCCCGTTTGGGGATGAACCGTACCCGCAACCGGCTCGGTCGATAGCGGTTGCCCCGCACGTCCGCGGCCAACTTCACCACCCGTTCCTCCCAGTTGCGGGCAAACCGCCCGATACTCAGCCGGTCCACCCCCGCCATCCCCTCGTTCGCCGCCACCGCCTCCCACGCCGCGGCCAGGTTGTCGCGGGCCAGGATGCGATCTAACAACACCGCGCCCGGCTTGTACCCGGTGGGGGCACACACCGAGAGGGCCGGCGTCCCGTCGCTGCCTGTCACCGCTACACCTCTACTGCCGCCAAATGCCGCAGCATCAGCCGTCGTAAAACCGCCTCGTCAACCTGGATGGCGTAAGGTGTAGGCCGCTCCAGCGGCTTGCCTTGGGTTGGATCGTTTTCTGCGGCCGTGAACTGAACCTTGCGGCTGAACAGCGCGCAGGCCAGCAACATTCCGGCGGTCATCGTCACTGTCCCCCCGGTGACGTCGGCAATCACGTCATCGGGGCGCACCCCTTCCCTGGGCGCTTCCTCCCGGTAAATCCGATCTACGACGGTGAAAACCTTCTGCACGTCGTAGGGGGGCACGATCAGTTCGGCTTGGGTGCGATGGTCGTGAACCGACACGTGCCAGCCCATCCCTTCCCGGAGGATCCTCTCAAAGGCGCCAGCCAATCTGTGCGAACCGGCACGCGCCACCTTTCCACCCTCACCGGGGATATCCGAGGTTGCCAACACCCACACGTGGTGCAGCGTCCCAGCTTCCAGATGATAGCGAATCGCTTCCAATGGCGTCTGCATGTTGCTCGCCATCACGTGATCCAGGATGCGCGGCCAGTCCGGCCGGTCGGCCGCCAACGCCGCCAGCAGTTCGTCACCCTTCCACCTTTCGCCCCTCCGCTCGGGGGGCAACTTGGGCTCGAAGGTGTTGAACGTGCTCAAGAAAACGATCAGCCCCTGACCGGGCACCGGCCGCGCCGCGGCCATCACCGGTTGGGCAACCGTGGGCTGAGTGCGCCGCCACGCCTGCCAGGCCAGCACGAGAAATGCCAGCAGCACGGCCGGCAGTCCCAGCAAAGCCACCCAGAACTGGCTATTCCAACGCGCCGGGCCTTCCAGTAACACCAGCGTCGCGTTGCTGAACCAGTTCAGCGTTACCACACCGGCCGCCGCCAACACCACCGCCAGCAGCCGCTGGTTCGGACTTAGCCCCAACAGCAGCGCCAGCCCGTCCGTCAACGCTCGTATCAACCTTCGCATCAGTCCCTCCCCCTCACCTTGTCACGAACCCCGCACGTTGTTCGCGGGGCCTGTCACCTTGTCACCGGTCGCGTCTGGCCCAGGCCAACCGTCGTCTGATGCCCCGTGCCGCACCAGAAGCTATAGGCCGCCAACAGGTGCGGGATGCGCCGCCAGTAGGGATCGTCGTTGCGGACGGTCAGGCTGCACTGACCGACGAAGCCGATGATCAGCGCCTGGCCCTTGGCGCCGCCGAGCCGCACCGGCTCGGTGTGCAGATCGTAGCGATTGATCACCACCTCCTGTTCGGCGAACGCGCGCATGTCGGGATGCAGCGCCAGCGGGCTGAACGCGTTCCACTTGTCCAGCCAGTGACCCAGTATCAGGCCAGGGATCGGCAGTGGCACGTGGCTGCCGCCGGAGCGGAAAGTAGTGGGAGACGCGAAGCGCAGGTTGATCCAGGGGCCGGGCGGCCGCTCGGAGAGAGTGTAGCGCCGGACCAGTTCGGCGTAGCTGCTGACGCCGGCCCAGCCGTCGGCCGTCCCGTCGGCCGTCCAGCCGCGCACGGCGAACGGCAGACCCCCGATCGTCACCTGCTCTGGCAAGGCCGGCAGCACCTGCGCCAGCCACAGGCGCGCCAACTCTGCCTCGAACACCGTCACCCGCCAGCGCAAGAGCGCGCCGGCCGGCGCCGCGGCTTCCTTTCCGCCCTCACTCCGCAGCCCGATCAGGTTGGAGACCGTGAACGGCTTGAGCGCGTCTGCGTCGTGCAGGTTGGCCGCGGCCGTCTGATCGGCCCGCTGCACCAGGTTGAGGAAGAGCGCGTGCAGCGCGCGGCCCTGGAAGAGGTCCAGTTCCCCCGCTTCCAGCGCCTCCAGGGTGATGACGGCGGCGAGAAGGTCAGTCATGTCAGTCTCCTGCAGTCACCTGAAGCTCTGCAACCAGTAGATTTGATCGCGCATCTCGTCGGCCGCCACGCGATTCAGCAGGTTCAGCAGTCGCCGCGCCACTTCGCCGATCGGCGCTTGCGCGGTATCTTCTCAATAATCTGGGGTAGGGGCGAGCCCTCCGTGGTCGCCCAGGGCGGGCACAGTGGCGCCGCCCCTACGTATTGAGAAGATACCTTGCGCGGACACGCTGATTCCCCCATGGGGCCGGCCCGATTCGATCCATCTCCGGTGCAGTCGCAGAAAGTCGGCGGCGTCGAAGGTGAACAGAGCCCGCTGGTCAGCCGCGGCACACGCCAGTTGCTCGGCGTCGGATAGGCCCCATCGACCGACTTCATGGGCGCTGATTGCATCGAAGCCCCGCCCGCGTAAGGCGGCAGCCACCCCGCGTTGGACGTCTTCGTCGAGATAGAGCCGGATGAACAGCTGAAATTTCAACGGCGTCATTCCCGCGAACGCGGGTGTGACTCGGAAAAACTGACCTGCGCTCAGTATAACCGATGATCACCCGAAGTTGAATTTGGATTCAAGGGCGTGAACTTCCATATCTTGCCGCGCCACTGTCTGTAGACGAGATGGGTCATTTGGATTATAATAGATGCAAACTACAGACGCTTGTCTCCACGTCCAGGAGGTTTCGATGACAGAGTCTACTGTTGCTTCAATCAACCCGGGTGCGACATCAACAGAGGTAAAACCGGAATTACTCCGCCTCCTCGATCGCCTCCCCCAGCCAAAGCAGTTCGAGGTGCTGGACTTTGTGCGCTTCCTGCATCAGCGGCAGACCCGCGAGAATCGGTCGTCAGAGATGGCAACGCGGCCGACAATTGAACTACACCTGGCGCCAGCGACCTCCTTACTTGCCTTGACGAATATGGTCCAGTTAGGCGGTGATGCCGTTACAGATGTGGAGTCACTTTATGACAACGGCGATCATTGATACCAACGTGCTCGTGGCGCTGGTCGACGGGCACGACAAATGGCATCAGCGAGCCATTGCACTGCGAGACTCGCTGCTCGCTGCGCAAGCTCAACTCGTCTACTTCGATTGTGTTATCAACGAAGCTATCGGTGTGATCGGCCGCCGTGCCGAAGAACAGCGGCGATCCGACCAGTTCAGCCGCCTGCTCGATGGCTTGCTGACTATCGTGCCGGAACAAAACATCACCTGGATCGCGGCATCGGCGCAGCGCCTCTTCGCGAGCATCGCGGAACTGTGTCACCAGCACCAGGGCCGGGTCAACTTCCACGATGCCCTGATGGCATTGGCCTGCCGAGAACTCAGTATCAGCGTCATCGTGAGTTTCGACGCCGACTTCGATCACGTAGACTGGCTGGAGCGCATCAGTGAGCCGGTCCAGGTTCAAGGCCTCCTGGCGTCCTGAGCTCTCTGCCCAGGCGCTTGCACACCCACGGCATCGGCCAGATCTTTGAGGTCTGCGAGACCTCAAAGATCTTCGTTACTCGCCAATGATGTATCTTCTCAATAATCTGGGGCGAACGTGCCTGGCACTTATCTTCTCAATAATCTGGGGCGAACGTGCCTGGCACTTCCGAAAAGTGCCAGGCACGTGATGGCGATGCCCCTATCTATTGAGAAGACAATGTCATTAAGATAAGGGAACTAGCCCAGACCTGACAGGTTGTCGGGGTCACTTTTCAGCATACATCCACATCTGATGAGACCGAATCCGGCTTGAAACGCTACTTCGGGAAACCTGTCAGGTCTTAACTTAATGACATTGATTGAGAGGATACCCAATGATCATGGTTGCACGGCCCATTCGCGAAT
>MNXL01000038.1 GCA_001871755.1 Anaerolineae bacterium CG2_30_64_16 | reverse complement strand
GAATATCGGCCCACGCCCAGCCGCAGAATCCCTCCGGCATCTGCCACGGAGCCTCTCCCGACACCTCGAATTCCTGACCCACCTCGAAATGCTTGCATTCCGTCCAGGCGTCCGGGTTGGCAGCGTACTTCTCGACGAACTCCTGGTGAAAGTGTTTCTTGAGGACGGTGATTCGCACCGGATGTCTCTCGATTGTGAGGGTGTTGCTCATGTTCGCCTCCGGCGTTCAGAAGTATCTTTTCGCAGTACCGCAAAGTCTGCTTTGTCACCCCTTCGCTTCCCTCAGGGCAGGCTCTGAGCGGGTTGGTCCCGTGAAGTGCGTTGCGGCGAAAATCCAGCGAAGAGCCTGCCCTGAGCCTGTCGAAGGGGTCTCGTCGCGAGATGAGACCCCCTTCGATTTCACTCAGGACATGCTTCGCTGGATTCTCGCCGTTGCGAAAGGTTAGGTCCTAACCAGTTAAATCCTTGCACGACAGACAAGAATCTTCTGATGGCCTATGCCTGGTTGGTTCCGGCTTGTCCGGGTTAGGGGCAAACCCGCTCAGAATGACAGATGCCTAAAAGCAGATTTTGCGCCATTGCATCTTTTCAATCTGTAAGGGCGCACCCTTCGGCAGGCTCAGGGCAGGCTCCTTGCGGTCGCCCCGGCGGGCTACGCGCCCAGCTTCCGATATTCGTCAGCAAAATAGCGCCGGATCCGCTCCTGTACCGCCTCGCTGTGCGGCGACCGGGTGCGCGCGGCGATCTGCTCGGCGCGCTGGTGGGCACGCGCCAGGAGCGATGGCGCGTTCGGCTCGCTGCCGCCTGAGTGGTCGAATAGCTCGTGGCTGAAGAACTCGTCCGACCGCAGGAAGCGCAGGGTCAAGTCGTCCATCAGGAAGTTGCCACCTGGACCGGCTTGCTCGATATTCTCCACGCCCAGCCGGGTGTCGTCCGTGCGGATCCCGCGCTGCAGGTACTGTGATGCCGCCAGCCAGGCGGTGTGGATCAACATCATCTCAGCCGACATGCCGATGGCGTTATGAGTTGAGCCGATGCCTGACAGCAGGTGGGCGCCGGATGTCAACGCGCCCAACATGAAAAGCATCCCCTCGGCCCCGTTCTGTTGATCGTAACGGTAAGTCATGGATCCGCCGCATTCGGCCGCCACCGGCATGTGATACGCCTTGCCGAGCTGGACCGAGGCGACCTTCCACAGTACCTTGTCCAACGTGTAGTACATGTCGTGGGTGGACCGCATGTGCCCCACCGAAGGGCCCACCGCGTACAGATAGGGATTGCCGCGTCGCGCCGCTTGCGTCAACGCGGCCATGCCGATGACCTCCACGTTGCTTTGGAGCAGTGTGCCCGCCACACTGTACGGGCTGGTCATGCCGGCGATCGGGCAAACCGTGGGGACGACGGGGAAGCCGCGGCCACACGCATCCAGCAGGAAATCGGCGTTCAGGTTGGAAAAGGCCAAAGGGCTGAGGGAGCCCACGGCGACCGTCATCGCCGCGCCGCCGTGATCGCGGCCGGCGAATAGGATCTCAGCGAGCGCCAGGTAGTGGCGGTAGCGGACCATGTCAGTGGCCATGTTGTAGAAGTGCTTATCTTGGCCCAGCGCCCATTCCTCCAGCGCCCGCAGGCTGGAAATGGGTTCCGGCACGTCGGTCAGCGGGAAGTCCATCAGACTGGTGGCAACCACCGCGGGCAACGCCTGGGCGATGGCGGTGTGCCGGCGCAGATCGTCGAGACGCGGCCGGCGCGGCTCGCCGGTACCGTAATCGATGATCCACGGGTCGGTGACGATGGCCAGGCAGGCGGTCGGTGCGGCATCATCGCCCACCACGTGCCGCCGGCCGCCGGCGCCCGCGATAGTGTAAGTCGCGGGGACTGCCGCCAGCAGCTCCCGCAGCACGGGCCGGGGAAAGCGGACGCGGCCCTCCGCCTCGTCTACGCGAGCGCCGGCCGTCCGGCAGCGCGCCAGGAGCACAGGGTGCCTCACGCCCAGGCCCGTCCGTTCGAGGATCTCTTCGGTCTTCTCCATGATCAGGACAACCTGGGTTGCCGAGAGAGCTGGTGTGAGTTCCATGTCTTGCCTCTCTGGGAAGATACACGGTGTTGGGTATCAGGTACTGGGTATCAGGTACTGGGTATCAGGTATAGGGCCCGGGCATGGAGGGATTCAACCTGATACCTGATACCTGATACCTGATATCTAATACCTGACCATGCCCAGCAACCGACGAACGTTGTTGCCGAAAATGTCCTCGACCTGGCTATCGTTCAAACGGCAGTGCCAGGCCGCCTGCTTCAGCACGCGCAGCGACTCCAGCCCGACGAAGACCGGTTGCAACGGCTGAAACGACACCGTCTTCCAGTCCAGCGTATCATCGTAGAGCCAGACGAACCCGTCGCCGATCGCCACGCAGCGGCCGCGCAGATGGCTCACCGGGAAGTCGGTGCCGTAGATGAGGCGGTCGTGGCCCAGAGTCTCGATGATCGCCTCGCACGCGCCGACATCGGCTACGGCGGACATGTCGCACCAGAGGTTCGGCAGTCCGCGCAGAGCGGCCAGCCCTTCGATGGTGTGATACGGGTTGAAACCGCGGGCCGCGTGGGCCAGGATGAGCTGCATGTCTGGATAGGTCTCGCAATAGTGGCGGATCCAGTGCTGATTGGACGGATCCGCAACCGCCCGCGCCTTGACCATGTGCAAGGTAATGCAGAGCCGTTCCTCGTGCGCCACCTTGACCTGCGCCTCCGGCAGATAGGCCGGGATGTCCGCGTCCCAGGTGATGGTCAGTCCGCTGCGAACGTGGTAGCACTTCAGCCCCGAAAGTCCCAGGCGGCGCACTTCCTCGCGCACGTATTCCCCATCCATCTCGGGCGAGACCAACATGGAACCGCGCCAGCCCGTGTTCTCGGCCACCTCGGCAGCCACCAGCTCGTTTTGGGATCGAACCTGCTCGCCGGTCGCGCCGACCGCGCCGGGCAGGATCAGTCCTTCGGCAACACGGCGGCCGGGCAGAAGCTCCGTCATCCGCCGCCGATACGCGGCCAGATCGACGACGTCTTCCTCCAATTGACGGAATGTATCGTAGCCGCTCGGCGGCAGATGCGACTTCGCCCATACGTGCATGTGGGCATCGCAGATGTTGTCAGGTACGAAGCTGTCCAGCTCGCGGCGGAACAGCTCGAAATCAGCTTCGGTCGCGTGGGATACGATAGGCATTGTTCCTCCACAAGACGATGAACCATCGACCATGGACCATCGTCTATCGTCCATCATCGGTATCCTCATCTACTTCGTCTGGCCCTGCCACGCCCCCATCTCCGACGGCCACGTGCTGGGGTCAAGTTGAGCGCGGTCACTGACGGTGATCTCTCGGATGCGCGCCACCAGCGTTGGCGCCAGCATCCCCCTGCCGGCGAAGGCCAGGGCGGCCTCCAACTCTTCGTCGCGTGCCGTGCCCACTAACGCAGTGGCTACCGCGGGATGCCCCAACACGAAACGGTAGGCCATCTCAGGCAGGCTGCTCGCCTCGGCGTCGGCCAGCTCAGCCAGCCGCTCGATCGCGGCCTTCAGATCCTCCAGCGCGGCAGGCAGGAACCTGTAGCGATGGCTCAACACCCCGCGCAGCAACACCGAACGCACGATGACGCCTACGCCCTGCCGCTGTGCCCGCGGCAGCACTTGCTCCTCCAGCGTCCTGTCGGCCAGGTTGTACGCGACCTGCAGGGTGTCGTAGCCCCCGTCCTCCAGCACGGCGAGCGGAACCTCCTCGCCGTAGGTCGACGCGCCGATGAACCGGACGTAGCCGGCCCGTTGGGCTTCCCTGGCCGCCGCAAGCACCCGGCCGCTCCTGACCACGTCCACGGGCGCGTAGTGAAGCTGGAGCAGGTCGATGACGTCCGTCTGCAGCATCCGCAGGCTTTCGGTGATCGAGGCTTTGACCTGTTCGCGCAGCTCCTGATCCGGCTGGCCCTCCTCGCGGATCGGCGCCAGCTTGGTGGCCAGGATATACTCGTTCCGCCGGCCCTTGAGCGCCCGGCCGATGACCTCCTCGCTGACGCCGTAGGCGCGCGCGGTGTCGATGAAGTTGACGCCGAGGTCCAGCGCCCGATTGAGCAGGCGCGCGGCGTGCTCCTCGGGCGGCCGCAGGTGCTCGCCGGCCACCGGCACCCCGTAGTCCAGCCCCAGCTCCACCGTGCCGAGGCCGATCTCGGATACTTGCAGGTTCGTGCGTCCCAGACGACGGTAGTTCATGCCTTGGCCTCTCTCTGAACTACCACAGCGTCCAGCCGCCGTCGACCATGATATTCTCGCCGATGACGTGGCTGGAGGCATCGCTCGCGAGATACACGACCAAGCCTTTCAGATCCCAGTCGTTGCCGCTGCGGCCATCGGGCGACATCTTGACGTAGTTGCGTTCGAAGTTCGGCTGCTTGCCCGGCTGCCAGAAGCCGCCCGGACTGATGCAGTTGACCCGGACCCCGCGGTCGATCCACGCCGTCGCCAGGTAACGGGTCATGTGGATTACGGCTGCTTTGGCCGCGCCGTAAGCCACCGGGTTCCGCGCGATTTCGGCTCCCTCGTAAATGTGCTTGTAGGGCACGACGACACCGTAGATCGAGCCGATATTGATGATGCTCCCTTTGCCCTGCTTAAGCATCTGGCGGCCCACGGACTGGCACAGATAGAACACGCTGTTCAGCGTCTCGTTGATCGTGCGGACCCAATCCGCCGGTGGGAATTCTTCCGGTGTGTGGCTGGCCGCCCCGGCGATGGAGTTCACCAGCACGTCGATGTGGCCCCACCTGGCCATGACGGCGTCGGTCATCGCCGCCACCGAGTCGTAGTCCGCAGCGTCCAGGCGCACGGCCATGGCCTCGCGGTTTTTCTGGCTCAGTTCCGCAGCTTTGGCCTGGCAGTTTTCCAGTTTGCGCGAAGCGATCACCACGTGCGCCCCGGCTTCGGCCAGTGCGGTGGCCATCTGAAAGCCAAGCAGTCCAGCACCGCCCGGCACTACGGCCACCCGCCCGGTCAGATCGAACAGTTCTTGTACGGCAGGCATGACAGCCCTCCATGTATCCTCGTAGCTTTGCGGCATCGGGCCTGGGCCGGGAACGAAGGACACAAAGGATCACCGAGACCCTTTGTGGTATCCTCTCAATAATCCGGGGTGGCTGTGGCCGGTCTCCTGACCGAGCCA
>MNXL01000062.1 GCA_001871755.1 Anaerolineae bacterium CG2_30_64_16 | reverse complement strand
GTCCTGAGTCTATCGAAGGGCCGCGTCGAAGGGCCACGGCGGATGAAAAGCGCACGCAAAGGCGCAAAGGGCGCAAGGAACAAGTCAGGTCTTCCAGTCGTCTTGGCGTCTTTGCGTGAGACCGGCGCCGAGTATTTTTCAGGGCAGGTCCTGCGAGGGAGGGGAGGTGTGTGGCCGAGGCGCTGTTTCGGGATGGGTGCTTGCCATAGGCATGGCCGCCTGCCGCCGGGATCCAGCCTGACCGAGGCGGACCTCAACCGGGTGGTGGAGGTGATCTGGCGGGGTGGGACGCGGGTGCAGCGTCATCTTGGTCATTTGCGCAAGAATGGCGTACAAATGTGATGATGCACGAGCAAATAGACTCAGGAGATCACAGTTTTAGCTCACGCAAAGTCGCCAAGGGCGCAAAGAGTCCTTGTTTTGTCTTTGCGCCTTTGCGTGAGATTCGTGATCTACTGAGACTACAACATCCTGGTCCGCACCCTGGTTGAGCACTTCGGTGAGCGGCTGAAGATGATGGTTCTGTTCGGCTTGCAGAGTCGGGGCGATGCGCGTGTGTTTGTCAAGCGAAAACCAGCAGTTCCAAATTTGGCGCCGCTCGGCAGATGCAATCTGCCGGCTCAAGCTGAAAAGCCGCCGTTCGGCTGAGCTCACGCCGAAGTCTCACGACGAAGGGCCTGGCCTGAGTGGTATCGAAGGGCCTGGCCTGAGTGGTATCGAAGGGCCTGGCTTGAGTTCTCCCTGGCTTGCGGCTACATTAACCAGCCCATCTTCGACGAGCTTTTTCAGACATACGAGAATATCCTGGGCAAGTTAAACAACATGGAACGCAAAGCCGATACCTTTTGCTTCTAATCTCCATCTTCTCCTCTTCTCAGCTTCTCCTCTTCTCAGCTTCTCCGTTTCTCCTCTTCTCCGTTTCTCCCCTTCTCCCCTTCTCAGCTTCTCCCCTTCTCCCGTCCGCGGAGCCGCGGCGGCCGGCTTGCGCTTTGCGGTTTGGTGGGGTATCATTGGGCAAAGCAGCGGCGGTGATGAGGGCTATGGAGTTGTCTCGAGTTGCACATCGTTCATGCGTTTCAGGCGGAGATACAAGAAATGGACACAGCAGTTCGGCCTAAGGTAGTTGAAGATCCCCGTGTGTTCGACGCACAAGCAGAGGTCTTCTGGCTGGCATTTCAGGCATTGCCACGTCCGGCGCAGTGGGTTGTGCGTGAGCGGCTGGCCCTTGCGGAGGTGTTCGGCTTCGAATTGGCGCGAGAGTTGGCAAGCTGGCAAGCCGCCGCCAGTGAGGCCTTGCTGTCTTTCGAGGCGACGCTAAATGATCCAGCGCAATGATGTCCTGTTTGTGGAGTTGCCGCCGCCGCTTGGTGGCGCAGGACGGGAACAGACGGGACGCCGCCCCGCCATAGCCGTTCAAGATGAACTGACCCATTTCCCAACGGTGTTGGTATTGCCGGTGACGTCACAACTTGAGGCTCGGAGGTTCCCATTCACACTGCGGGTTGAGCCAACCACCGCGAACGGCCTGACCATGCCCTCAATCATCCTGTTGTTTCAGATGCAGGTGATTGACAAGCGACGTGTGGTGCGGGTAATCGGCAAGCTGGAGCCAGAATATGCAGATCAACTTGACGTGATGATGCGCCGAATGTTAAGGCTGTAGGTGAGCATTTCGCCCCCCGACTGCGGGGTGGATTTGTCTCTTCCCCAGGAGCCGCGTCAGCATCAAGCAGGTGCGCGACGTGCGGATCGAGGATCTGCTGCGCCGCGAGCCGGTGCAGACGGACATCACCGCGGTAGACGTGCTGTTGCGGGGCAAGCGCGTGCTCGTCACCGGCGGGGGCGGCGGAGAGGGTGAGAGGGTGAGAGGATGAGAGGGTGAGAGGATGAGAGGATGAGAGGATGAGAGGATGAGAGGATGAGAGGGGGAGAGGGGGAGAGGGGGCGCAAGGCCGGCGCCTTCTGCTTCTCTTTTTCTCAGTTTCTCAGCTTCTCCCCTTCTCCCCTTCTCAATTTCTCCTCTTCTCACCCTCTCTCCTGTCCTCGGGGCGACGACGGCTTCGTTGTTTTTTGGCCCTCACTATTTGACAATCATGGTCGCACGGTTACAATGGTGGCATGATGTTATTTGATGCTTCGCTCGATACTTCATTTTGGAACGTAGCGGCCCAGGTCGGCGTGGCGCCCTATTTGTTTTCGTTCTTCCGTGTGTACTACTGTTCGGCTGTGGAGCGGGAGATTGTTACAACCGATCCAGGCGAAACGTCTCTGATCTATCCACAGGCGATGCTATTCAGGCTGCTTCAGGAAGATGGCCGACTCCATCAGGCGGAGCCCGAGAAGCCACTGAATTTGTTCGGAATGGGTGAGGCGTGCGCGCTGGCCGTGGCACGCGAACGGGCTTGGACGCTTTTGATCAATGATGCCAGGCCGCTGCAATTCGCCCGGGCGTCAGGTATCAACTGTGTTGCCGTGCCCGATTTCTGTGTGTTGCTCTATGCGCAGCGTAAGATCACGCATGCTGCTGTCGAGGGCTATTTGAAGCGATTAGCGCCGACCACCAGTCCGGTCTCTTGGTCCAACAGGCCCGGTGGCTTGCCGATGTGATTGCTGATGAACGAGGTGAGCTAAAATGAATGTTGCTACGGTGACGAAATCCATTCGGATGTCACGTGAAGAATCACAAGAACTAACGCGTCTTAGCGCGCAGATGGCTGCGTCCGAAGCGGCGTTGATGCGACAGTGGATTCGTGAAGGTCTGCGGACACAGAAGATCGAGTTGGCCATTCGCCGCTATATGCAGCGTGAGGTGGACTTACGCAACGGAGCGGCGCTGGCGGGGGTGTCGTACAACCGCTTCTTGCGCGAAGTACAAACGCGCAATGTTGTCATCCTGGAGGAAGACGGGTTCCTGGATCGCCTGGCGTTTCTGGCGGGAGCTTTGGGCGACGACACTTTGCGGGCTGCAGTTGAGAGAGCCATTGCACAGCCGGCGCTGCCCCCACCTGACCTGGAGCCGGTCAGCTTCGTGGGTGACGATCTGGGCAAGCAGACGTGACAGGATGACACAACGTACTTTGTGATGGCGGGCCCTGCTGTTCCGGGCGCCGTGGCGAGTCTACGAGTTGCTGGACGGCAGCGTCAGCGTCAAGCAGGTGCAGCGGATGGACACGGATAAGCGGATGGAGATGGACAAGGATTGTTCATCCTCGGCGAGTCCTACGTGCGCACCGCGCACCAGAAGATCTTCGTGGCCAGCAACGGCGCCGCCAATGCGGCGTGCTGCCTGGGGCTGGATGAAAAAGTAGACCGCATGATCGCCGCCGCCGAGTGCGGCGACCGCGCCGCCATCGTGCAGGCCATGCAGGCGTTGGCGCCGGAATACCAGCCGGCGGGGGCGGTGGGCGGAGAGGTTGAGAAGGTGAGAGGATGAGAAAAGATGAGCGGGGGAGCCGGGGAGCAAGGCCGGCGCCTTCTGCTTCTGATTTCGCAGCTTCTCAACCTCCCAACCTCGCAACCTCGCAACCTCTCCCACCTGGGTAAGCTCAACACCATGGAACGCAAAGCCGACACCTGCTGCTTCTAATCTCCCCTTCTCCCCTTCTCCGCTTCTCCCCTTCTCCGCTTCTCCCCCTCTCAACCTCTCCGTCCGCGTGGCCGCGGCGGCTTGTGCTTTAGTGTTCGCGGGTGTATGATAGGCTCAAGTGGCGGGTGCCGGAGATTGTGTTGCAGTTGGGCGTCAGGCAACGAACGACTGGGATATCAGACTTCGGCATTGGCAGGGGAGAGAAGGAGTGATGGAGACATTGGTGATCAATAGCGTGGACGCAAGACACTTGCCGTGTTATGCTTGGGGCGACAAGAACTATGGCAGCCAAGCTTGACGCCAGCGCGCTCATTTACCTGGGCAAGGCCGACGTATCTTCTCAATTTTCCGGGGCCTTACTTGCTGTGGCCGGTCTCCTGACCGAGCCACGACGGGCACGGTCGGAGACCGGCCCGAGCTGCCCCCAGATTATTGAGAAGATACAGGCCGACTTGATGGCGCTTGCCGCGCGGGTTTGTGGCGGATTGTTCATCACAACCGGGGTATACAACGAAGCGGTCGTACGTGGCCGAGCGGCCGGTCATCGTGACGCAGAGCGGATTGGCAAGGCTGTTGAGGGCGAATTGGTACAGATTGTTCCATTAGGCGAGGCCAGTTGTCAATACCTTGAGCAGGCGGGTTTCCCAGCCGCCCTGGGTGACGGTGAACGCGAGACGATTGTCGAGGCTTTGGCGCAAAACTGCCTGGCTGTGCTGGACGATGTGCGAGCCAGGTCGGCGGCGGTGATCTTGGGCGCAGCGCTCTGTCGTACTGAAACGTTGCTGGTTGAAGCGCTTGTGCGTCATTTGGCCACGTTGACAGAATTCGAGACAGCGTTGCTACGCCTGGCGCAGGTCAGAGGGATGAAGCCGGATGACCTGGCCGAACTGTTGCGCCTGGGGCGCTTGATCGAGGAGACACGCAACTATGACAGTACAGACGCTTGATCTGGGAAGATTGAAGGTCGAAACAGAGACCGTGCACACCTTGGATTTGCTGGCCCAATGGCAGTCGATCTCGCGTGTCCAGGTCATCCAACAGTTGTTGCGCGAGGGTGCTCGCCAGGCCCGGGTCGAGCATACAGCCGGGCTATATGGGCGTGGTGAAGTGACACTGGAACGGGCTGCGGAGATGGCCGGCGTGACGATCTATGACATGATGGCCTATGTGCGGAGCCATGGTATTACGCCGCCGGGGGACCTGGCGGAATTGCGAGCAGACGTGGCTGGGATGTTGCTTCGCCTGGGGCATGGTGCACTTGCCGAGCAAGTATTGCGCTCACTGTCGGCAGTCAATTGAGGAATTGTCACCTATCTCCAGAATAACCTCCCCTAAGCCTCGACCCCGGTCGGTTTCCTGGACAGACGCCTACCTGTGCCTGCACTGATGGGCGCAGGCACAGGTAGGCAAGCACGACGTGCGCATCCACGGCGTGCCTGGTGCTGGGCGATCCCTTCGACCCTGCCGTTTGTCAGGCTCACGAGGGGCCTCAGGACAGGCGGTCAACGTGGAACGCTGAGGTGGATGGGTTGGTGGCCGCGGCGCTACAAGGCGGTCTTTGTCAACAAGCTATCCGACGCGATGCAAGAGGCTTCGGAAACCCAGATCATTCGACTGCGCGTTCGACGGCTCGACTGAGTTCGCCGAAGTCTGAGCTCACGCCGAAGTCTCACGACGAAGCCTGCCCTGAGCGAAGCCTGTCCTGAGCAAAGCCTGTCCTGAGCAAAGCCTGTCCT
>MNXL01000180.1 GCA_001871755.1 Anaerolineae bacterium CG2_30_64_16 | reverse complement strand
GAGCAATCGGAACCCCATAGATATTTACGCCGTCGTGTACTAGTCGAGCGAGCAGAGGTCCCTGGCCTCGAAGCTGGGATTGGCGTAGCCCCAATCGGCCAGGAACTGCCAGGTCTCCGGATGGGTCTCGCCGTACGCCGCGGTGTTGCGACACGCCTGCAACACACTGCCCGTGGTCTTGTAGGCATCCAGGAAGGTGTTGGCCGCGGCCAGCAGCCCTGGATGCTGGATCTGATCCCTGACCGTGCGGGCCTGGTTGGCCTTGCCGCCGGCGACGTAAGCAACCACCAACCGGAAACGGGCAAAGTCACGCAGGGTCGGCAACTCATCCTCGATCCACCCGCACGCCTCCAGCCTGGTATCGGTGATTGCTGCCTGATACGCCGTGATGATCGGATCGAAACCGGCCACCGTCCACTGCTTGAAGAGCGCGTTGGCATCCAGGATGTGATGGTACAGGCACATCGCCGGGTCGTCGATCCGGTTGAACATCACGTACGCCGCGCCCTCCGGCGAGATGTAGGTCTCGGTCCAGGCACGTTGCGGCCCTGCCCCTGCGGACGCAATGATGCCACCATGCGCGAGGATCTCTTCGCCGCTGCCACCCGGCACGGTGTCCACAAAACTGTACTCCGGGTAGGCCATGGTGGGCTCGCCCTCGATCCAGTCACGGTAGACCCTGCCATTCCACGATTCCACGTAGAGGGTCGCGAAGCAAGTGTGCGCGCCGCAGGTCGTGTCTGTCCAAACGATGTCCGGCTGACCATCGGCGTTGATATCGTCCGTTTTGAGCACCACCAGCCTACCGGTTCCTGCCACCTTGCGCGCCAGCTTATAGCCGTCCGCGCTGGCATGATAGACCAGTAATACCGTCCGCGGCATCACCTGATCGCTGTTCGGCTCCTGCGCCAACACCACCAAATCCGGGCTGGTCTTGCTCTGGATGGCCGCCTGGATCACGCTGCCCGCCTGCTCCGAGATCGCGCCACAACCGGTCAACCAGGTGCGCAACGCGTTCGAGGCGCCCTGGGCGGTATTCAGGCGGGCGGTGATGGCGTCGGGATAGCCGGCAAACCCCTGCGGACAGCCTGCGGCGCTGCCGGAGGCGGGCTGGGGCGCCGCCTGGGTCGCGGTGGGCGCCGGCGCGGGTTTGGTGGGGATGGCCGTTGGCGCCGGTTTGGTAGGGGTGGCTGTGGCCGCGGGTTGCGTCGCGGTGGGCAAAGCCGTGGCGGTGGGCGAAGACTGGGCCAGTGCTGACGCCGGCCGGGTTGTCGTCGGGGCCGCCGTGGGGGTTTCAGTCGCAGTGGCCGTAGCCGTTGACACCTCAGTGGCCGTAGCCGAGGGCGCTGTGGTGGCCGTGGGAACAACCGTGGCTGTGGCCGTGGCCGTCGCTGGGGCTGTCGGTGCCTCAGTAGCCGTCACCGTTGCTGCCACGATGGGTGTCATCGTCGGTGAGGCCATGGGCAACTCGGCCGCGACGACCGCGGGCGCACCTGGCACGACCGTCACAGGCACGACGGTGATCACGGCCTCGGGCGCCGCGCCCAGGCCCGGAATCCATAGCCAGTGCCCGACGTACAACCACTGATTCGGATGAATATGCGTTGGGTTGGCATGCCAGAGGTCCAACACAGTCACGCCGGTGGCCCGCGACACCGATTGCCAGTTGTCGCCTGCTTTGACCTGATACCAGCGCCCCTGCGTCGCCTGGCCGGGGCCGCCGGGCGCGGCCGGCCGGGTCGGGATGAACAGGCGATCGCCCACCCACAGCCAATCGTTGGGGTGGATCGCGGTCGGGTTCGCAGCCTTCAGCTCGGCGATAGAAATCCCGGTCACCCACGAGACACCGGACCAGTTGTCGCCCGCCCGGACTTCGTAGTAGTAGCCGCCTTCCGGCGGTGGCTCGACACCCTGCGCCAACGCGCGCATCGGCGCGGCGTTTGACACAAGCAGCAAGCTCAGGATCAGGCCAAAGCCGAAAACCAGGCGGAGCAGGCGCACAGAACGCAAAGTCATGTTGCTCTCCTTTATTTGCACAGAATGCTGAACTCAATTCTGCTACATCGTGTCCTCTCAAAAACCTGGGGGCTGTGGCCGGTCTGCGACCGAGCCACGGTATACCTCCTCAAGAACTGAGAGGCCACATACATCGACCCGCGCAACCCTCACAGTGAGTCGATCAAGATAGGGCCTAACCCCCGAAATTCTTGTTTTTTGTGCAAGGATTTTGGGAGTGGCGGCTGTCGTCTTTTTGGTTCCGGCTTGTAAGCGCAGCGGCCTTGTCCGGGTTAGGGCTATTATACACCATGCCGCGGAAAGTTCAAGCGAGTCGATGCTACCGCGCGGCCGGCGTCAAAACGATCTGATCGTCCGCCTGCGGCGTGCCGTGCGCATCGGTGACCGGGAGACGCGCGCCGTCTGCCGCGGTGTAGAGGCCGACGGCTACGCGCAACCGGGCCGGGTCCACCCCTGCGGGCAACGGCACGCGGCGGATGTCCAACACCACCTGGCCGGCCGCCCACGCCGAACTCGGGTACCACCCCCCCAGCGGCGGCCCGTCCCCGTACGCGACGGCCTGGCCGGCCGCGTCCAGCACGTGGACGAACACGGTGTAGTCCGCGGGCAGCGCCGCGGCGGTTTGCCAGTACAGCGTGACCACCAGGACGGGCGGCGTCTCGGTCACGGTGACCGCGTGGCCGGTCAACGTCACGTCGGGGCCGAGCCGATAGGGCTGCTCGCTGCCGGGGAGACCCTGGACGGTCAAGGGGCGCCGTTCGCGCACCCGCACCGTGGTGAGCGTGGCCAGGTCACCGCCGTCGGCCAGCGGGATGACCTGGTCATCGCCGCCGAGCAAACCCACGCGCAACCGCGCGACCACGGCCGGCGTCTCGGCCGGGATCTCCAGCCGGTAGTCATCGACCACGTAGAAACCCACGGGCCAGTCGGTGCTCGGCTTGTCACCCGCGTGCAGCCTGGTCTGGTTGGCCCAGGTCACCTCGCCGGTGAGCGCGTCCAGGTGCAGGAACGGGCGGACGTCCGCGGCCTGGGGTTCCAGCGGCCGCCAGTAGAGGCGCACCGCGAGCGCATCCCCCTGCCGCGGGGCCGCGTCCCCCACGTCATAGCCGATCAGCTCGATCCCGTTGGCAAAACGGGCGTGCAACGTGTACGTCATGCCCGCGGGCGCGGCTACGTCCGACTGCAGCCGGAACCAGCGCGTGTGCGGCTCCACAAGTAACACCTTGACCCCGGTCAAGATCGCGATCGTCACGACCGCAACCAGCAGCGGCCGCCAGCCGGCCGCGCCGCGCTCGATCCCTGAACTATCCGATGTGCGCCGGCCGCGCCACAGCGCCCAGAGCGCCCCTGCCACTCCCACGACCGCCAGTCCGCCGCCGGACGTGGCCGCGGGTGTGCTGCCGAAACGCACGCGCAGCTCGTGGAGGCCGGCAGGCACGGCCACTTCGATCAGCCCATCGCCAGCGCCCGGCGTGATCGAGACCGACCGACCATCCACCCAGGCGCGCCAGCCCGGAAAGTAAAACCGGCGAATGCGGGCGTTCGCGGCCGCGGGCAGGTCTAGCCGATAGCGATCCTCCAGCGGCGCTTGCGTAAGCGGGATGGCTCGGCTGCCAGAGGGCAGCGCGTCCCGGTCGAGCCGGTCCGGCGGCCGGCCCGCCAGATAGTCATCGGCCAGGACCGGCGCCGGGTCGGAGTCGTGCACCCATCGCGGCAGATACTCGTTGGCGCTCGCCGTCCCCCGCGCGCCGCCGGCCAGCTCATAGCGGATGATGTCGGCCAGGACCGGCTCGGCCACGGGCGCAAACGGCCGGGGGAAGAGATAGGGCGCGGCGCTTGCCACGATCAGGCTCAGCAGGACTGTCAAGGCCGCGGTGCGGAACCGGGCCGGGACCAGGTGGAGCGCAGCCCCACCCAGCAGCGCCGCCCACAGCAGGGCGGGTCCCAGCAGCCGCCACGGGAACGCGATGAAGCGGGCCAGCGGGAGCCGCTCCCAAATCGGCGCGGCGACCGGCAGCATCCAGCCCAGGCAGATGCCCAGCAGCACGGCGACCGCCAGCAAGGCCGCGCCGGCCTGCCGCCGGGTCCAGGTGTCCGCGGGGCCGGCTGTCGTGCGGCCGGCGGCTGCGGCATCCCGCGAGCGCCGCGGCCAGACCCAGGCCAAGGCCGCGGCCAGGCCGATCAGCGCCAGCGCAACCTGCGCCACGCCCAGGTTGTTGGGCATGGGCGGGTTGAGCGCGGCCTCGTCCAGCAGGGGCGTGCGCGCCAGCAGTTCGGCCAGCGGCGTCAAGTTGCGCGCTGCGTTGAACATCCCCGCCTCGATCGCGGTGATATTTACGTCGCGCAGCTCGACCAGCCACGGCAGCCAGAAGACCGCGCTCGTCGCCGCGCCCAGCAGGAACGCCCCGACCACCGCGCCCAACCCGCCGCGACTTCGGCGAGACCGCCACCCACCCCCTGCGACGACAGCCAGCACCACGGCGTACACCGCGAGCAGAGGGTAAGCCAGGAACGCGCTGGGGTGGTGCGCGTAGACCAGGCCGGCCAGCGCCAGCCCCGCGGCCACCGCCCAACGCGCCGAGCGACGCTGCACAGCCTCGGTCAGCAGCCACGCGCACCACGGCAGCCACGCCAACGCCAGCAGTTGCGAGAGATTGCCCTGGATGAACAGCTCGCGCCAGCGCAGCGGCGCATGCAGGTAGAGCGCGGCGCTGATCAAGGCCGCGGGGCGGGCCGCGGCCGCCAGGCGCGGGGCGGCGAAAATGGTGCGGGCGGCCAGGTACGCGCCGGTCGGGTAGAGCAGCAGCGCCAGCACCTGCACCGCCACCACGCCACGCACGACGCCCAACCCGCCCAACGCGGCCAGCCCCGCCAGCAGATGCGCGCCGGGCGCGTAGAAGTTGAAGAACGGATAGCCATAGCCCAGGTAGAAGTCGGGCGCCCAGCGCGGGTAGAGCACGCCAGCACGCAGCAGATGGCTGACCTCCAGGGTGCGCAGCAGATGCACCTGCCCGTCAGCGGTGTTGGGCATGCCCGGCCGGAGGATCGCGAGGATGGGCAGCACAGCCAGCAGCGCCGCGGCGATCAGCCACGGATCAAACCGCCCGGTTGACGCGCTGCGGGATCGGAGCGACATGTTCGTTCGCCTGGGGGATGATGTCACCGGGAAATGCGCCTATCGTCGGAATGTATCCTCTCAATAACTTGGGGAAGACCTGTCAGGTTTCTGTTGCGCATCGCACAGGTTGCACAGATGGCCAGAAACCTGACAGGTCTACGTTGAACGCCCCGGATTATTGAGAAAGTACGGCGGAACATACTCGCCACGGCCATGAGATGAGGTCGTCCGATCCTTGTCACCGTGTCACCTTGTCAAGCACAACGCCA
>MNXL01000011.1 GCA_001871755.1 Anaerolineae bacterium CG2_30_64_16 | reverse complement strand
TGGAACAGCGGGATGTTCGTCTGGCGGGCCGACCGCCTGATGGCCGAATTCGCCGCGCAACTGCCGGGTCTGCACGCCGCACTCACCCGGATCGCGGCCGCGCTGGGGAGCCCTTCGGCGCAGGTCGTGCTGAACGACGAGTGGTCGCGAGTGGTGGGCGTGTCGATCGACTACGGCATCATGGAACACGCGCAGAACGTCTCGGTCATCCCGGTCGATTTCGGGTGGAGCGATATCGGCAACTGGTCCGCGCTGACGGACGTGCTGCCGGGCGACAAGGATGGCAACGTGTTGCACGCCAAAGCGGTGTTGATCGACAGCCACAACTGCTTCTTGCGGAGCGATGGCCGGTTGGTGGCCGCGATCGGCCTGGAAGAGATGATCATCGTGGACACACCTGAGGTGTTGCTGGTGTGTCCGCGGTCTCGGGCTGAGGAGGTCCGGGACCTCGTCACACTGCTGGAGACGGACGGCGAGGAAGCATACCTGTAAGGTATCCTCTCAATAATCCGGGGCGGCTGTGGCCGGTCTCCTGACCGAGCCACGGTGGCTCGGTCAGGAGACCGGCCACAGCCGCCCCGGATTATTGAGAGGATACCTTACAGGTATGCTTCCTCGCCGTCCGTCTCCAGCAGTGTGACGAGGTCCCGGACCTCCTCAGCCCGAGACCGCGGACACACCAGCAACACCTCAGGTGTGTCCACGATGATCATCTCTTCCAGGCCGATCGCGGCCACCAACCGGCCATCGCTCCGCAAGAAGCAGTTGTGGCTGTCGATCAACACCGCTTTGGCGTGCAACACGTTGCCATCCTTGTCGCCCGGCAGCACGTCCGTCAGCGCGGACCAGTTGCCGATATCGCTCCACCCGAAATCGACCGGGATGACCGAGACGTTCTGCGCGTGTTCCATGATGCCGTAGTCGATCGACACGCCCACCACTCGCGACCACTCGTCGTTCAGCACGACCTGCGCCGAAGGGCTCCCCAGCGCGGCCGCGATCCGGGTGAGTGCGGCGTGCAGACCCGGCAGTTGCGCGGCGAATTCGGCCATCAGGCGGTCGGCCCGCCAGACGAACATCCCGCTGTTCCAGGTGTGCCGCCCGTCCTCCAGGAACCGCTGCGCCGTGGCCGGGTTGGGCTTCTCGATGAACCCGGCCGAGCTGTAGACGCGGAAGCCGTCGACGATCACCTGGGCCGCGCCCTGCTCGATGTAGCCGAAACCGGTCGCCGGGTAGGCCGGCCGGATGCCCAGCGTCACGATCGTGCCGTCGGCGGCCACCTTCTCACCGGCGGCCAGCGCCGCGCGGAAGTGCGCGGTGTCCACGATGTAGTGATCGGCGGTTAGCATGACCATGATCGCATCGGGATCACGGCGCAGCAGGTGGATGGCGGCCAGTCCCGCGGCTGGCGCCGAATTCCGGCCGGCCGGTTCGAGGAAGAAATTCTCGGCGGGCAGTTCAGGCGCTTGCTGTTGCAGAATTTCGGCCAGCGCCGCGTTCGTTACCACGCAGATGCGCTCCGGCGGGAAGAGCGGCGCCAACCGGTCCACCGCGTGCTGAAACATCGTCCGCTCGCCGATGAGCTTAAGCGCCTGTTTGGGTTGCTCCCTACGGCTCAGCGGCCACAAGCGGGTGCCTGTGCCACCAGCCATGATCACGGCATGATACATGGTTACAAGATCCCTCCGTTCTATTCCACGACGTACACCGGCCCTGCCTCCCGCGCCCGAATATACTGCATCCCTCCCACCTGGCGCACCAGCCCCTTCAATTCCATCAGCGCCAGGGTGCTCGACACGGTAGCGATGGGCAGGCCCGCGGCGCGACCCACCTCATCAACGTAAATCGGCTCTTCCGCCAACAGCTCCAACAGCAGCGCCTCGGTGGCATCGGTCGGCAGCAACAACTGCGCCTCCACGTGCTCGGCCACTGCCGTCATGTTGAGCGCCTCCAGCACGTCGTTGGCGCACAGCACCGGCTGCGCTCCATCCCGGATCAGCCGGTTGGTGCCCTGGCTGCCCCGCTGGAAGATGCTCCCCGGCACGGCGAACACGTCCCGACCCTGGTCGGCTGCGAAATCCGCGGTGATCAGCGCGCCGCTCCGCTCCCCCGCCTCGACCACGACGACGCCGCGACTCAGCCCGCTGATGATGCGGTTGCGCGGCGGGAAATTGCTGGCCTCAGGCGGGATGCCCAGCCCGTATTCGCTGACCAACGCGCCGTGCCCGACGATCTCCTCCGCCAGCTTGCTGTTCTCCCACGGATAGATGATGTCTATCCCGGAGCCGAGCACGGCGATCGTTCGGCCCCCCACCTCCAGCGCGGCCCGGTGCACCTGTCCGTCGATCCCCCGCGCCAGCCCGCTGATGATCGTCACGCCCGCCCGGGCCAGGTCGCCAGCCAGGGTGCGGGCCGCCTCCCGGCCGTAGGCTGAGGCGCGGCGGGTGCCCACCATCGCCACCGCCCAGTCGTCCTCGGGACGCAGCTCGCCGCGCACATACAGCACCGGCGGCGGGTCGTAGATGGTGCGCAGGTGCTCCGGATAGCGCGGGTCCTCCCAGGTCAGGACATCCACCCCGGCAGTCTCGACCCTGGCCAGTTCGGCGGCCGGATCGAGCTCATCTCTGGCCTGCACCAGGCTCGCCAGCGACCGGCGGTCCAGGCCGACCTCGTGCAATGCATCGGCCGGGGCGTGCCAGGCCGCTTCGATGGTCCCAAACGCGTCCAGCAGCGCCCTGAGCCTTGCCGGCCCGATGCCACGCACACGATTGAATGCAATCCAATAGGCCAGAGGATCCACAGAGGCACCTTCCTGGGAGAGGATCGGCCAACTCCAACAGTATCCTCTCAATAGTCCGGGGCAGCTCAAGGCGGATCCGTGATCCGCCGCTCACCCGCCGAGTCACGGACTCGGCTTGAGCAGATTTGTCCCCGCCTTTTTGAGAAGATAACCCTAACGGTTGCCAGCATACTCGATGGTCCATTTTTTGTCAAGGAAATCAAAAATCAGTCCCGCAACCCATCCGGCAGCGCCACGACCATCCTGCCCGCCGTCAAGTCAACCTCGAGCACAACCTCGCGCAGGGCCGGTACCAGCAGCTCACCCTCCGCTCCGACGACCACGTAAACGTCGTTGGCGCCGGTGAAGAGGATCTCGGTCAGCCGCCCGAGCGCCTCGCCTTCGACCGTCTCCACGGCCAGATCGATCAGATCGTGGGCATAATTCTCGTGCTCGCCCAAAGGCATCGCCTCGGCTTCGGGAATCAGGAAAAACCGATCCCGCAGCAGCTCCGCCGCGTTCCGATCAGGAACGCCCGTCAGCAGGACCAGCAGCATGTTCTTGTGCGGCCGCACCGCAGCGATCTCGGCCGGCACGGCTGCTTCCTCACTGCCCAGATAGAGGCGGGCGCCCGGCCGAAACCGCTCGGGGTAATCGGTCATCACCGAGACCTTGACCTCACCGCGGATGCCGTGCGGCCCGACGATCTTCCCGATCGCTATGTACTGTGGCGCGGTTTGCGCGTGCGCTACCATGCCCCTCTCCTCAAAGACGCGCCCCGGTGTGCGCCGGGACCTGACGCGCAGCGGAGGCGTCTCACGGCGCCCCCGCATCACCTCTGCTGGTCATAAACCCGCGGCCCGGCGATCACCGGGACGGCCCTGCCAGGCCACGGGAAGGCAGCCATGTCAGACGATCTCCAAGACCACCCGGCGATCGCCCGATGCCACTCGCAGCAACGTCCGCATGGCGTTGGCCACACGGCCGTCCTTGCCGATGACGCGGCCCATATCGTCGTCATCCACGCTCAACTCCAGGACGGTGACGCTGCCGCCGTGGACCTCCTTGACGGAAACCGCATCGGTGTTCTCCACCAGTGCCTTGGCGATATACTCAACCAGATCTCGTTCCCTCACCCTTGGGCCTCCTTTCAGGACGCGGAGACACGGGGGACGGGCGATGCGCTGATCGACCTCCATCCCACCTCGGCGGTCGCCCTTTCGCCGTGTCACCCATGGGGGTGGTTCTCAAACGCTCGCCGCCACGGCTTCAGGGGCGTAGACACCGGTCGCCTTCAGCAACCGCTCGACAGCCTGACTGGGCTGGGCGCCCACGCCGAGCCAGTAACGCGCCCGATCCACGTCGATGCTGATGGTCTCCGGCTCGGTGCGCGGGTTGAAGTGGCCGATGTTCTCCAGGATGCGGCCATCACGCGCGGCGTGCTGATCAGCCACGACCACCCGATAGGTCGGCTGCTTCTTGGCGCCTTGCCGGCGCAAACGAATTCGTACCATGTAGCTTTGCTCCTTTGGGATATGGGACACAGGAAGTCCCGGATGCTTGAAAAGTATCTTCTCGACGAAGACACATTGTCAACGTAACATGTCCATCAAGCCGCGCATCCCGCGCCCGCCAGAACCCAGTTGTTTCATCATGCGCTGCATCTGGCGGAACTGGTCGAGCAGGTCGTTGATGTCTTGGACGGTCGTGCCCGAGCCGCGCGCGACGCGGCGCTTGCGGCTGCCGTTGAGCACGCGCGGGTTGCGGCGCTCCTCCCGCGTCATCGAGTTGATGATCGCCTCGATGCTGCGGAACTGCTTGTCCGTGGTCTCGGGCGCCATCTGCTGCGTGAGCCGCCCCATGCCGGGGATCATCTCCAGAATTTGCGTCAACGGCCCCATCTTCTTGATCTCTTGCAGTTGCTTCAAGAAGTCTTCCAGGTTGAACTCGCCCTTGACGAGCTTGCGGCCCATCTGCTCCGCGCCAGCGTGGTCCATCGTCTCACCGGCCCGCTCGATCAGGGTGAGCATATCGCCCATGCCCAAGATGCGCGAGGCCAACCGGTCGGGATGGAACGGCTCCAGCGCGTCCGATTTCTCGCCGACCCCCAGGAACTTGATCGGCACACCGGTGACTTCGCGCATGGAAATGGCTGCACCGCCGCGCGCATCGCCGTCCACCTTGGTGAGGATCAAGCCGGTGAGCGCCACCCGCTCATGAAAGCCTTGGGCGACGTTGACCGCCTCCTGGCCTGTCATGGCATCGGCCACCAGCAGGATCTCCTGCGGCTTGACCAGCGCCTTGATCTGCTCCAACTCGCCCATCAGCTCTTCGCTGATCTGCAGACGCCCGGCGGTGTCGATGATCATCACATCGTAGGCGCCCTCGCGCGCCCGCCGCAGCGCGTGACTGGTGATCTCCGCCGGCGGTATCTGCGTGCCCTCGCTGTGCACGGGAATGTCAAGCTGCTTGCCCAACACCTCGATCTGGGTGACCGCGGCCGGCCGATAGATGTCCGCGGCGACCAACAGGGCTCGCTTGTTGTCCTTGCGCAATGTCAGAGCCAACTTGGCCGCCGTGGTCGTCTTGCCCGAACCCTGGAGCCCCACCAACATCACCACGTGCGGCGCCGGACCGGACAAATTCAAACGGGACGGCTCGCCGAGGGTCTTCAACAACTCCTCGTGAACGATCTTGACTACGTGCTGCGCGGGGGTCAGGCTCTTCATCACTTCGGCGCCGACCGCGCGTTCCTGCACGCGACCGACCAGGTCCTTGACCACCTTGAAGTTGACATCCGCTTCCAGCAACGCCAGGCGGACCTCGCGCAGCGCGGCGTTGACATCCTGCTCGGACAACCGGCCGCGCGTCGCCAGCTTCTCAAAGACGGCATTCAGCTTGTTTTGCAGGCTCTCGAACATCCCCCGCCCCCGCTGCCCGTTACGCAGCACACTGCCATTCTCGCGCACGGGCCGGCCCATAGG
>MNXL01000034.1 GCA_001871755.1 Anaerolineae bacterium CG2_30_64_16 | reverse complement strand
CGGCGGTCGGATCGGTGCGGACCAGTGTCATGTGCACGCCGCCCAGGGCCATTTCCTCGCGAATTCCGCTGATGTACATCTTCTCGCCGTTGAGCAGCCAGCCCTCCGCGGTCTTCTCCGCCTTGCAGCGGGTGGCGCCTTCGATATCGGATCCGCCGCCCGGCTCCGTGGTGGCGATCCCCAGGAACGCCTTGCCGGCCGTGACCTTGGGCAGGATTTCCCGTTTCAGTTCGGGTTTGGCGTACAGATCGAAGACCTTGCCCCACGCAGCCTGCACCAGGTACATCACCGGCAGCGCCAGGCTGATCTCGGCCCGGCCCAACTCCTCGGCGGCGATGGCGGCCAGGGTGACGTCCATGCCCATGCCGCCGTATTCCTCAGAGACCGTGGGGGCCAGCAGGCCCATCTCGGCCATGCCCCTGATCAGTTCAGCGGGGATGTGCCCGGCGGTGTCGATCTCGCGCGAGCGCGGCGCGATCTTCTTCTGCGCGAACTCGCGCACCGTGCGCCGCCACATCTGTTGTTCTTCCGTCCAGCCGAAATGCATAAGCTTCCTCCTTGAAGTGAATGGTGACGAGAATGTGTAATGAGTAACGAGTAATCCGTAAGGCATCAACTTCCTTGTTGCCTTTTACTCATTATCCGTTACTCCTTATCTTCTGCCATCAACGCCTGTACCAACTCGGCGCTGGAGATGAGGCCCACTAACTTGTGTTCCTCGATGACGGGCGCGTTTTGGATACCGGTGTTGGCGAAAAGCTGGGCGATGAAGGGCAGCCGCAGGTTGGGGTTGATCACGATCAGCGGTTTGATCCTGAAGTCGCTGACCCGCGCGCGGGTAGGGGCGAGTGACTTGCTCAGCACCCGATAGATGATCTCCTGATAGGTCAGGATGCCGTAAGCGTCGTCCTCGTCGGCGCGGTCGACGAGGACGGCCTGGCACCCGCACTGCATCATCCGTTCCACGGCCTCTTGCACCGTTGCCAGAGGGGAAACCAGCGCGATGTTGCGGTTCATGATATCGCGCGCCCGCAGAGAGTAGAGGCGATGATGTTCCATAGTCGGGCTCCTTACCTGAAATGTGGCGTGGACGCGGTGGCGAGGTTGCCACAAAGAGATTCTACCATAGGTATGGTGAAAGCGGGAAGCGCCAAGGGAGATAGAATGGCAGTCTGTCTACCCCTCAGCTCCCAACGCGTCCAACAGCGCGAACAGTTCTTCGTATCCTCTCAATAGATAGGGGCATCGCCATCACGTGCCTGGCACTTTTCGGAAGTGCCAGGCACGTTCGCCCTAGATTATTGAGAAGATACAGTTCTTCGTTCGTCGGGATGTCGCTCATCGCATGGCCGTAGTGAACGAAGCGGGCCTGCCCCTGCTTGTCGACGATGACCTGGGCGGGCATACGGCCCAGCTTGAACAGGTTGATCTCCTGGCCGTACAGCTTGAGCACGCTGTGGTCCGGGTTGGGCAAGCCCACAAAGGGCAGATCCTCTTTGGTGAAGTAGTCCGCAAAGGCCTGCGCGTCCTCAGGGCCGATCACCAAGATCTCGGCGTCCCGCTTGCTGAATTTTGCCCAATCTTGGCGCAACTGCGCCATGTGCCGCCGGCAGAACGGTCAGAAGAAACCCCGGTTGAAAACCAGGACGACCTGCTTTCGGCCTCGATAGTCACTGAGGCGCACGGGCCGGCCCTGATAGTCTGTCAGGACGAAATCGGGCGCCGTGCTATTGATGGCAACTTTGGGCATCAACTCCTCCAGCTTGTGGACGGGCGTCAACGCGACCTACGCGATCTTCGCCAGGAAGTCCAGTACAATCCGGTTGAACTCGGCCGGCCGCTCCATGTTGGGCAGATGCGCGACTCCCGTCATCACGACCTGGCGCGCGTTCGGGACGCGCGCCGCGATCTGATCGGAGAGCGCCTGAATGTCCGCCAAGTCCAACTCTCCCACGATCGTCAGCGTCGGCGCCTCGATCTCCGCCAGCCGGCCAAGCGCCGGCGGCTCCAACTCCCCGGCCTCCGCTTGCTCCCCTGCGTCGACCATCTCGTAGGTGGCGATCAACATCTTCCGAACGCGCTCGCGTACGAACAAATCGACGTCGTCGGGCCGGCGGCGTGGGCCATCCACCCACATGCGCAGCGCCTGCTCCGCGGCCGGATAGATTCCCCCGGCCTCGTAGGCCGCGTCCTCGGCCTCCCACCCCTGCTGGATCTCCGCCGCGGGCTCGTGGCCGCTCAGGCCAGTCGCCACCAGGACCAGGCCACGCACCATGTTGGGATAGGTGAGCGCGCAGTCCACCGCGATGCGGCCGCCGTTGGACGCGCCCACCAGGACCGCCTGCTCGATGCCGAGCGCCTCCAGCACTTCGTACAGGTCGTCGTGATCGTAGTAGTCCTCGTCTGGGCTGGGAGACTGGCCGCAGCCGCGCACGTCGTATCGGACGACGCGGTAGTCCTGGGCGAGCGCCGGGAGCTGATCGGCCCACATGCGGGAATCGGCGATGCCGGCGTGGATCAGCACCAGGGCCGGGCCGTCCCCCTCGACGGTGTAGTACAGTTTGGCGCCGTCCGCCTTGATGAAGCCGCTCTTGCCTGATGTCGTTGGTGATTTCGTTGCGCTCATGTCCTTCTTCTCTGGAATCAGTAGCGAAGATATTCTTGAAAGCGACCTAAACCCCCGCGGCGCGAAACGCCGCGGCGACGATGGCCTGCGCTTCCTCCTGGATCGCCCGCAGATGCGCCGCGCCGCGGAAGCTCTCGGCGTAGATCTTGTAGATCTCTTCGGTGCCCGATGGCCGGGCCGCGAACCAGCCGTTCTTGGCTACTACCTTCAGCCCACCGATCGCGGCGCCCTTGGCGACGCCGTTGCCCGGCGCGCGGGTCAGCCTGGCAACGATCGGCTCGCCGGCCAACTCTTTGGCCTCCACCTGTTCGGGGGAAAGATCGGCCAGCACGGCCTTTTGTGCGGCGTTGGCGGCCGCGTCCATGCGCTCGTAGACCGGGTCGCCGAAGCGCGCTGTCAGAGCGCGGTAGTGCTCTCCAGGATCGCGGCCGGTGACCGCGGTGATCTCCGCGGCCAACAGGTCCATGATGATGCCGTCCTTGTCCGTGGTCCAAACCGACCCATCCAGCCGCAGGAAGGAAGCGCCCGCGCTCTCCTCGCCGCCAAAGCCGTAGGAGCCATCCAGCAGCCCATCCACGAACCACTTGAACCCCACCGGCACCTCGGCCAGCCGGCGCCCCAGGTGCGCGGCCACCCGGTCGATCATCGAGCTGGAGACCAGCGTCTTGCCCACGGCCGCGTCGGCCCGCCAGCCGGGCCGGTGCTGGAACAGATACCAGACGGCGACGGCCAGGTAGTGGTTGGGGTTCAGCAGGCCGGCGCTGCGCGTCACGATCCCGTGGCGATCCGCGTCGGGGTCGTTGCCAAAGGCGATGTCGAAGCGATCCTTCAAGCCGATCAACCCGGCCATCGCGTAGGGCGAAGAGCAGTCCATGCGTATCTTGCCGTCGCGATCCACGGTCATGAAGCCGAAGGTCGGATCCACGTTGGGGTTCACCACCTCCAGATTCAGGCCGTAGCGCTCGGCGATGGGCGCCCAAAAGGCCACGCAGGCGCCGCCCAATGGGTCCACGCCGATCTTCATGCCAGCGGACTTGATCACATCCATGCGGATCACGTTCCCCAGGTCGGCCACGTAGGGCGCAACGTAGTCGTGCAGGTGCGTCGTTTCGGCCCGGAGCGCCCGTTCGTAGGGGATGCGCCTGACGTCCCGCAAGCCATCGGCCAGAATGGCGTTGGCGCGGTCCTGGATCGCCTTGGTGGCGCCGGTGTCGGGGGGCCCGCCGTTGGGCGGGTTGTACTTGAAACCGCCGTCGTCAGGCGGGTTATGCGATGGCGTGACCACCACGCCGTCGGCCAGGCCTGCAGAGCGGCCCAGGTTGTGGGTGAGGATGGCGTGCGAGATCACGGGCGTGGGGGTGTAGCCACGGCCGGCCTGGATCATCACCTCCACGCCGTTGGCGGCGAAGACCTCGACAGCCGTGATCAACGCCGGCTCGGAAAGCGCGTGGGTGTCCATGCCGATGTAGAGCGGCCCGGTGATGCCCTCGCCGCGGCGGTGCTCGACGATGGCCTGGCAGATGGCCAGCACGTGATCCTCGTTGAAGCTGTGCTCCAGCGAGCTGCCGCGGTGGCCGGATGTGCCGAACGCGACGCGGTGGGCCGGGTTGGCGGGGTCCGGCTTGTGCGTGTAGTAAGCGGAGACCAGGCGCGGGACGTTGATCAGCATCTCACGCGGGGCCGGTTTCCCGGCGAGTGGGTGTGCGGTCATGAGAACCCCTTTGACACGTTGTCTACATCGTCCCGGGTGGCTGTGGCCACAGCCTGAGAAACCCGGTTTGGAGCGCGATTACACGCCCGATTCGAGCGCGCACGGACCGAGAGAGCACTTGCCGCACACATCGGCCGTGCCCAGATGCGCGAATTCTTGGGTGATGTTCAACAGGCGTTCCCAGCAGCGCTGTTTGTCGATGACGCCGTCCTCGTTCAGCGCGGCCACCGGGCAGGCGGAGACACACTCGGTGCAACTGCCGTCGTGATAGTAGAGGCAGCGCTCCACTGGCTCGGCCCGGGTGACCGGTAAGTCCGCGTCGAGGACCAGGCTGCCGAAGCGGCCCGCGCACCCCGCGTCGGTGATGACCAGGTGGTGCAATCCGAAGCTGCCCAACCCCGCGATGACCGCGACGCTCTTGTGCGACCAGCGGCTGACCAGGGTCACGGGGTCGAAGTTGTGGGTGGCCGGCACGGTCGCGGCCCGGACGTCGTAGCCGGCCAACGTCTCGATCAGCCGGGCGGTGATGCCATTGATCAGCGCGTTGGTCTCGACGTAGGCGCGCGCCCATTCGGTCGCCACCTTTTCGCGGTGCGCCAGGTTGGCGATGACCACGCCGCATTCAAACGGCAAGAAGAAGGAAACTACGGCTCGAGCGCCGGGCAGCAGCTCTTCGGGCAGCATGTGGGTCGGCTCGACGAGGCGTTGCAGGTCCGCGAAGCGCGGATCGGAAGCGGCCGCAAAACCGACCAGGGGCGAGCGATGCCGCGTTATAGTATCGGCCTCGGCGACCTCTCGGTGGATCGTTGCGGCGATCAGTCGGGCGAGTTGCGATGGGTCCATGATCCCTCCTGCTATACTTGACAAGGTGACAAGAGCCTACCCTGAGCTTGTCGAAGGGTGAGGGGGTGTCACCCTGTCACCCTGTCAAGCCTGGCTACTGCCAGCGCCGCGCCATCTCCGCCATTTCCCGCAGCACCTCTTCCGGC
>MNXL01000243.1 GCA_001871755.1 Anaerolineae bacterium CG2_30_64_16 | reverse complement strand
AGAGCCGTCATCCAGGAAGCCCTTCGAGTAAAGGTCGTAGAATGCACTCGAGCTGAGCCAGTAACGACGCTCGAATCTATGCAGAGCTTCCTCTGCCACGCGCAGATCATCGAGAATGTTACTCAGAGTTAGGATGGCCATGGTGCTCACCTCGTCAACAGGCTGTCTGAATAAGGTCACTGCAGCTATTTCTTTCACCTGACGGCCATTGTATACCAAGACGACACAGGCAACAAACGGAGGGTCGTGGGAGCATGCTCCACATGCAGGAGATTGCGGCAATCTCGATTGCGGCAATCGAGATTGCTTCGCCAACCATGTCCTGAGATGTCGAAGGATGCATTCGTAATGACCGGACCGGGCTGGGGGCCTTTGCATCCGCCGCGACCGAAGTCTCTATCACCGACGCGGGCTTCGACCCGCCCGTGGTCGCCGCCGCCAGCCACGGCGAACGCAAGCTCTACACCGACGAATCGGCCGAGGTCTACTTCTTCGACCGGGGCGGTGGGCAGTTGGTGGGCGGCGTGGCGGTCATCACGCTCGATCCCATCTGGCTGGAAACCGTGACCATTGACGCCGGTCGCGCTGATGGTGGGCGTGATCGTGCTGGCCAGCGGGTGGGTCTGGGTGGCCCGCCGCCGCCGGCCACGGGGCAGAGGCTGGCCTTCGGACTGATATGGACGGCGAGGCGCGGCCGTCCGGTGCAAGGCACGATTGAGCTTGCGGCAGTAAACACCGGTCGAGGAGTTCAGCGCGGGGCTGGGGTGAAGCTCCGGTGGGGAGACACCGGGGGGGGCGACGAACCGGTCTGGCTTACGTGGCCGGAGCCTGACCGAGCAGGCGCGCCACGAGGCGACGCACGTCCTCCACCGCCTCTTCCAGGGTGTAGGGCGCGGGCAGCTCAGCCTGCGCTGCCAGGTCCAACAGCTCCCATAGGGAGATGCCGGCGATCTCTGCCGCACGTGACTTACTGGCCTTGCCTTCACGATAGAGGCGCAATGCCAGCTCGCGTTTGCGTTGGGCGACGCCTTCCAACAAGATCTTGCGCGCCAGATCAATACGGGCAACGCGTTCCTCTTGCGCCAGGTGATCCAGGTCGGCCATCACCTGGCCAGGCACACGGAGATTGATTTGAACGGATTGAACCCTGCTCATCTAGAACTTCCTTCTTGCGCGGATCGCAATCTCTGGATTTCGTTAGCGGCCGTGCGCAGAACCGTCAGGACGGCCTGGTCGGTGCGCATAGCTCGCCCGATGCGTAAGAGCAAATCATCGCACTCGGCGAAGGACAATTGACGGGCGATCAGACCTTGCAGCGGCAACACTTGAATGATCACGTAAGTGACGCCATAAGCGATAGCGACGTTGCGCCCACGCTGTTCTTCCATCACGAGCGTCAAGGCACGTTCTTTTGCGCAAGCTAGAGTCAGGCAGTCGGCGCGACTCAGGTTGGGGGCATTTTGATTGATGGCAGTTGCCCATTGCCGCTCGCTTGTCGTCGGCGAGATGACGACCAATCGTTGAGCGGCAATGGCAGCTTCGATCCGTTGGGCATCGGCATACCCTTTGGCTTTGCCCTGGACGACCGTCTCGAACTCAACCTCGGGCACGAGCACGACCGCGCCAAACGTGCGCTCCAACAGCCAAAGCGCATCCTGGCGAGCAAGTACGATCAGACTGGAAGCATCGGCGATCGCGTTCATGTGCTACAAATCGTAGCAGATTGTCGCTGTTTAGTCAAATCGCAGGTTCACGCCGCGAAGGAGAAGTCGCATTTCTCCGTAGCACGCAAGCCGCCCCAAGCGCTGATCGTCCAGCCTGCGAATGGCGCGGTGCTGACGCCTGGCTACCCGCTGACCCTGTGGGGACTGGGCCTGGACCCGGAGGGTGGCGCGCTGGGGAACGCGGCGCTCTCCTGGAGCGACAGCGTCAGCGGTACGCGCGGCACGGGTGCGGAGATTGAACTGCCAAACGGGTTGGCTTCCGGCCGGCATATGCTGACGCTGACGGTCACCGATGGCGATGGGATGACGAGCGCCGACAGCGTAACGGTGTATGTCGGCCGATTGTCGCGAATCTGGTTGCCGCTCGTGCGCAAGGGCTTCCAGTAATAACCGTGACCGTTGACGCTGGCCATCCGATGCGGGTGCAGGTCACCCTCACCGGCGACTGTAACGGCGTCTGCGTCAGCGAGAAGACCGCGACCGGCTTCACCGTGGCTGAGCTGCGGGGCGGCGCGTCGAACGCGATCTTCGATTGGGAGGTGGCTGCGAAGCGAAAGGGGTACGAGGCGAGCGGCTGGCGCAAGCGCGCTACACGGCCGGCGACCTGCCCGGCACCTACGGTGTGGTCGCCGCCGTGGGCCAGGTCGAGAGCCGCGCGCGTGTGGAGATCAGCGACGCGCCCCCGCCCGCCCTGGCTCCCAGCGATACGTGGGATCTGACCTTCACCACGCCAGGCGTCTACCCGTACTTCGACGCCTACGCCCCGGCGCACACGGGCACGGTGGTGGTAGGCGCCCAGACCCTTAGGGTTTCCGAAAACCCTAAGGGTCTCGTGCCAATCTCCATCACCGCAGCCGGCTTCGATCCACCGACCGTGACCATCGCGGTCAGCGACACGGTGCGCTGGATCAACCGCGGCGCGGCCGTTCACGCGGTGGCCGGCGGCGCGCCGCCGGTGAAGCGTCTTTCAGCCCGCGACGACATCTGCCGGTGTGCAGAGGTGCACGTTCGGCTCTGGCTCGGTCCCGCAGGCCAGGGCGCGAGGAAGCAAGGGGCGGGGTCAGAAAATGGTGTCCGTGTGGCAGAGACGGGGTCACTCGCCGTAGACCCGTTCGTGCGGCCCGACAGCCACAAAGGCGACGTCGTGAGTGGGCAAGGTCTTGGTGCAAACTGGCGCGCAATCTGGATAACCCTTGCCGCGGAAATCGCGTTGGACACATTCCTCGCACACAACAAAGACGATGCGGAAGTTACGGGTCACTCGCACGCTACGATGACCGCGCAAGTCAGATCGCTTCTTGGTCAGCAGTTCCGAGTTGTACGGGTCTTCCAAAACGCGGTCAACTTCACCCTGGATCAGTTTGGCGATGCCGGCATAGCGGCGTTTGCCAGCCAGAAACTCTGCCGAGAACTCACCGCGGTACATCGTCGAAGATCTCGGCGTAAGATAAGATCCGCCCGTGCTGGAGATCGGCTCGACCTGCCCGGATGGATTGCAGCAATTCCGGGCCGGATTCGATCTCCGCTGTCGCCGCCCACCCACGAAGATACTCGTCCAGGGCAGCCTGGCGGGTGCGCCGTTTGCCGTTGGGCAGGACAGGCACGGGGTTGACCAGGGTTTCCAGCAGGCCGGCAAAGAAGTCTAACCGCTCTTGAGTGGTCAGTTCGTTGAACCAGGCGTAGCGCTTGGGAAGGTCAAAGCGAGCTTCCAGCAAAGTCTCGCCGGTCAGAGCGTGTTCGGCTAAGTAAGTGGTGCGAGCTTCTTTGAGCGTTGACATGCTAAATCACCTCAAGTATCATTATAACTTGCTGGCGGCTTGTCGTCAAGTGAGTATCGGAAATGTTGCCCACCATCGAGATCGGCCACCTCCACCGCAACACCTGCTGGCTGATCTATGGCCTGGCGATCGTGGCGGCAGGGTCAGCTATCACCGCCTGGTCAGAGTAAGCACCAGGCCCGCAGGGTTCTCGAAGACCCTTCGGGTCTGGCGCCCGTGCGCGCGAAACTCGAAGGGTCTTTGTGAGTGCAGCAGGAAGAGACAGATGCACACGTTCTGGAGCTACCTGGCCGGCGCGGTCATCCGGCCGCGCCGCACGTTCGATCGGTTGCTGGAGGACCCGCAACGTCTCGGCCACGGGAGCGCGGCGATCCTCTTCATCGGGCTGCTCTACACGTTGACCGTGATCGGGCTGGCCGTCGTGCGGGCCGACATCGCCTTCCCGGCCTGGGTTGCTATCCCGCGCGAGAGCTACTACTTCTGGGAGATCTTCTTTGCGATCCCGGTCTACCTGGCAGCCTGGATCCTGGCCGCGGGGATGATTCAACTGCTGTGCAGGCCGTGCGGCGGCCGGGGCACGTTCGAGGAGACGTTGGCCGTGCTCGGCTTCGCCGTCACCCTGCCGAGCTTCGTAACCTGGCTGCCCGAGACAGCGGGCGTTATCCTGATCTTGCTCGGCGTGCTGACGCAGGCCGAGTGGTGGGAGATCATCGCGCGGCCCGGCTTTTGGCAGCTCTTCAGCCAGGTCTACCAGTTCGTGGCGTTGGCCTGGTTCCTGCTGTTGTTCCCACTGGCCGTAGCGACCGTCCAGAAGGTGCGCGGGTGGCAGGCCGCGATCGTGGGTGGGCTGACCGTGGCGGTCATCGGGCTGGTGGTGTTGATCTTTATTCGGTGAGGAGGTCTGAAATGAAAACTGTTGCTATCTGGGTCAGTCTGATGATTGCCATGGCCGTGCTGTCGGGCGGAATCTCGACCGCGACACCGCTCCCTGACGCCGCTTTTGTGCTCCGCAACCCCCACGACGTTGACCGCCTGTCCAACGGGCATACGCTCATAACCGACGGCGGCGACCCGTCGGGCAGGCAGAGCCGAGTTATCGAGGTTGACGCCGCGGGCAACACGACCTGGTCATTAGCCGCGGGCCTCGATTTCGCCCACAGCGCCGAGCGGCTGCCCAACGGCAATACCCTGATCTCCGACACCGGCCACGACCGCGTGATCGAAGTGACTCCCGCGGGCAGCATCGTCTGGAACAGCCAGACCGTGGCGCTGAGCGACGGCTCGACCCTGAGCTACCCCAACGACGCGGATTGGCTGTCGGCCGGCAACTACCTGCTCATCACCGATCGCGACGTATCTTCTCAATAATCTGGGGCGAACGTGCCTGGCACTTTTCGGAAGTGCCAGGCACGTGATGGCAATGCCCCTACAAATTGAGAGGATATATCGCGACCACCATCGCGCGCTCGAAATCCGCCGCGACGGCACGGTCGTCTGGCAATAAAGACCCTAAAGGTTTTGATATGAACCTCAACAATTCCCACTAGCTTCGCTCATCTCCTAACAAATCTTGACCGATGACTCAGAATTCAAAACCCTTAGGGTCTCACCACGCAAAATCCCAAAGAGCCACTCTGTACCGCACCCCTCACTCCG
>MNXL01000067.1 GCA_001871755.1 Anaerolineae bacterium CG2_30_64_16 | reverse complement strand
AGCCACCCTTTCTTGCCTATTCTTGTCCCCACCGTGTTACGCTCACCGCGATGCGACCGTATCGCGCACGGTCGTCACATCCCCGGCCCAGACCGTTTGGAGCCGGCCCGCGGCGTCTCGCACCAGCAGCGCGCCTTCCGGGGTCACCCCGGTCGCGACGCCGTAGATAGTGCCATTGGGCAACGCCACCGCGATCGCGCGGCCGAGGGTGTCCAGCCGGTCGGCCCAGGCGCGATGCGGAGATGCGCCGCCGAGCAGCCGATCGTACCACGCCTCGCAGCGCGCCAGGATCGCGACGAGCAACGGCAGCCGGTCCACCGGTCGGCCCAGGGCCCCGGACAGGCTGATCGCGGTCGCGGCGATGTCGGCCGGCACGCCCGACCCGTCGAACGCCAGGTTGACGTTCAACCCCAGCCCCAGCACTGCATAGTCGAGGCGTTCGCCGGCCAGCCGCAGCTCTGACAACATCCCGCCCAACTTGCTGCCGTCCAGCAGCAGGTCGTTGGGCCACTTCAGAGCAGGACGCAGCCCGGTGACCGCCTCGATCCCCTCGACTGCGGCCAACCCCAGGCACATGGTCAACTGGCCGGCGCGGCTGGGGGGAATGGGCGGGCGCAGGAGCAGGGACATCAGCAGGCTGCTGCCCGGCGGCGCCCACCAGGAGCGCTCCAGCCGGCCCCGGCCGGCCGTCTGCGCATCGGCCACGGCCAGCAGCCCCTCGGTGGCCCCGGCCGCGGCCCGTGCCAGCAGCTCGTCGTTGGTGGAGCCAATGCTCGGGAAGTAGAGGGCGGGCCGGCCCAGGCGCCGCGTGGTGAGCGCATCGCGGATGGTTTCGGTGGAGAGATCATTGGCGCGTTTCATGGTGTGCTTCGATAGAGGGACAGGTTCGTGTTGTCAAAGGGAATGTCGAAGCTCTTCTCGATCATAAAAGGTCCATCGATGTCTGCGGATGCTTTGCCGCACTGCCTTCAGTGTACACCACCCCCCGCGGACCGTCAAGACAGTTGCGGGGCATTCTATCCAGTCGCTTTGACGTGCACCCCCCTTTCTGGTACACTCAGCAGGCTCGTGCTTTTTATCTACAAATGCAAACGTACCGACGCGTCGCTATCCTGGGAGGTTCTTTCGTGAAAACTGCGTCCGATTTTCCAACTCTGCCAGCAGACTTTGACGATCTGGATCAACTGGCGGTCAACGTGGTCCGTGGCCTGGCGATGGACGGCGTGCAAAAGGCGAATTCCGGCCATCCCGGCATGCCGATGGGCACGGCCGCGCTGGCCCACGTTTTATGGACCCGTTTCCTGCGCCACAACCCGGCCGATCCCAAATGGTTCAACCGGGATCGTTTTGTGCTCTCCGCGGGGCATGGCTCGATGCTGCTCTACAGCCTGCTCCACCTGGCCGGCTACGATTTGCCCCTGGAGCAGCTCAAGCAGTTCCGCCAGCTCGGCAGCCTCACCCCCGGTCACCCGGAATACGGCCTGACACCGGGCGTGGAAACCACGACCGGGCCGCTGGGGCAGGGGTTCGCGACCGGCGTGGGGATGGCGCTGGCCGAGGCGTTCCTGGCGGCCACCTATAACCGGCCTGATTTCCCCATCGTAGACCACACCACCTACGCCATCGTCAGTGATGGCGACCTGGAGGAGGGCATCAGCCACGAGGCGGCCTCGCTGGCCGGGCATCTGAAGCTGGGCAAGCTGATCTATTTCTATGACGACAACCACATCAGCATCGACGGTCCCACCGCGCTGTCCTACAGCGACGACGTGCCGAAGCGCTTCGAGGCGTATGGCTGGCACGTGCAAAAAGTGGATGGCTATGACATGCCGGCCATTGACGCGGCGATCCGTGCGGCCCAGGCTGTGACCGATCAGCCATCGCTGATCGTCTGCCGGACGCACATCGGCTATGGTAGCCCGCACAAGCAGGACACCGCCGCGGCCCACGGCGCGCCGCTCGGCGTGGAGGAGGTCCGGCTGACCAGGCAGGCGCTGGGCCTGCCGGCGGACGAGCAGTTCTGGATCCCTGACGAGGTGCTAACGCGTTACCGCGCGGCACTGACGGACGGCGCCGAACGCCAGCGCGCCTGGGATGATCTTTTCGCCCGTTATCAGGCGGCCTATCCCGAGCAGGCGGCCAGTTTTCAGGGGGCAGTAGCCGGCCAACTACCCGAGGGTTGGGATGCAGCCATGCCGGTCTGGCAGCCAGGCGACAAGCTGGCCACCCGGGCGGCATCGGGCAAGGTGCTGGATGCGATCGCACCGCGCCTCCCCACGCTGATCGGCGGGTCGGCCGATCTGACCCCCTCCAACAACACCCGCTTCAAGGACGCGGTAGATATCGCGCCCGGCGAGTTCGGCGGTCGCTACATCCGCTTCGGCATTCGCGAGCACGCCATGGGTGCGATCCTGAACGGCCTGGCGCTGCATGGCGGTGTGATCCCCTACGGCGGCACCTTCCTGGTTTTCTCCGACTACATGCGCGGCGCGGTGCGAGTCAGCGCCATCATGGGCGCGCCGGCTATCTTCGTCTGGACGCACGACAGCGTGGGCGTGGGCGAGGATGGGCCAACCCATCAGCCGGTCGAGCATTTCGCGGCGTTGCGGGCCATCCCGAACCTGGTGACCCTGCGGCCGGCCGACGCCAACGAGACCGCGGCCGCCTGGCGTTATGCTTTGACCCAGCGCGACCGGCCTGTGGCCCTGTTCCTCACGCGGCAAAACTTGCCCGTCCTGGCTGGAACCGCGGAGGCCGGCATGGCGCAGCTCGCCCGCGGCGCCTACATCCTGGCCGACGCGGCGGACGGAGAGCCGGAACTGATCCTGATCGGCACGGGCTCGGAAGTGAGCGTGGCGATGGCCGCGCGCGATCTGCTGGCCCAACGCGGCATCCAGGCGCGGGTCGTCAGCATGCCGAGCTGGGAACTGTTCGAAGCGCAGAACGCGACGTATCGTGAGAGTGTGCTGCCCAAGGCCGTCACCGCGCGGGTCTCCGTAGAGGCGGGCGTGACCCTCGGCTGGGATCGCTACGTTGGCTGGTCCGGCGCAATGGTCGGCATCGATCGCTTCGGCGAGTCGGGCAAGGGGCCGGCCGTGATGGCGCACCTGGGGATCACGGCGGAGCACGTCGTCGAACGGGCGTTGGCCATCTTGGGCAGGTGAAGCAGATGTTGCATACTGCGTAGCGCGTGTTACGTGTTTCGTTTTACGCCACACGGAGTACGCAATCCGCAATCCGCAATCCGAAATCTGCAATCTGAAACCTGTGCTGAGCCCGGTCGAAGCATCTGCAATCCGCAATCCCCATCACCGGAGTCTCGACAATGCAGCAGATGTGGTCCCCCTGGCGCATGGCGTACATCCTCAGCGACAAGCAGGCTGGCTGTGTGTTATGCGACATAATGGAAGCCCCGGACGATCGCAAGCGCCTGGTGCTGCACCGCGGTGGGCGGGCGTTCCTGGCCCTGAACAAGTACCCCTACAACAACGGCCACCTGATGGTCGTGCCCTATCACCACGTGGACACCTTGGAGGCGCTCTCCGCGGCGGAGCTGGCCGACGTCATGGCGCTGGTGACGCTGGGGATACGAGCGTTGCGAGCGGCCATGCGGCCGGAGGGGTTCAACATCGGAGCCAACATCGGCAAAGTGGCGGGCGCAGGGGTCGAGGATCACGTCCATGTGCATGTCGTGCCACGGTGGACCGGTGACACCAACTTCATGTCGGTTCTTGGCGAAGTGCGCGTGATCCCGCAGGCGTTGTGCGAGACGTATGACCAGCTCAAGGCAGCGCTCGACGCGGTCTTGGCAGAAGGGACGGAAGCGACATGATCGAAACGCCACAACGCGGTAAGCTCGGCATCCTGGTCGGAGGCGGGCCCGCACCGGGGATCAACGGCGTCATTCACTCGGTGACCATCGAGGCGATCAACAACGGGCTGGACGTCGTCGGGATCTACGACGGCTTCGAACACCTGATGGCGGGCCGCATCGTCAGCAAGCCCCTGACCATCGGCGATGTCAGCCGGATCCATTTGGACGGTGGGTCGATCTTGCGCACCTCGCGCGCCAATCCCACCGGGTCGGACGCGCTGTTGGGGAACTGCGTGCGGGCGTTGATCGATGCAGGAATCAGCAGCCTGGTGGCTATAGGCGGCGATGACACGGCCTATTCCGCCTACCGGGTGGCGCGTCACGCCGAAGAGCAGGCGGGCGTCAAGATCAGAACCGTGCACGTCCCCAAGACCATCGACAACGATCTGCCCTTGCCCGCGGAGATCCGCACCTTCGGCTATGAGACGGCGCGCGAGCTGGGCACGCGCATCGTCATGAACTTGATGGAGGAGGCGCTGACCGGCCGGCGCTGGATCCTGGTCGTGACGATGGGCCGCAAGGCCGGGCACCTGGCCCTGGGCATCGGGAAAAGCTCCGGCGCGACGCTCACCCTCATCCCGGAGGAGTGGGGCGACCGGCAAATCCGCCTCCAGGAGGTCGTCGACATCCTGGCGACCTCGGTGATCATGCGCCGCGCGACGGGCAAGAACTACGGTGTGGCCATCGTTGCCGAGGGGGTGCTGGAGCAGATGGCGCCCGAGGATCTGGCGGGGTTGGAGGACGCCGAGCGGGATACCTACGGCCACATCCAGTTGTCCGAAATCAACCTGTCGGATATCCTCAAGAAGGCGCTGCGCAAGGAGCTGCTCAAACTGGGCATCGACCTGCGCCTGATCAACAAGGATCTCGGGTTCGAGCTGCGGTGCGCCGACCCGATCGCGTTCGATATCGACTACACCCGCAGCCTGGGCGAGGCCGCGGTGGACTTCCTGCTGAGCGGCGGCAGCCACGCCACCATCACGATCCAGCAAAACCAGGCCGTACCGATCCCGTTCGCCGAAATGATGGACCCCCAGACCGGTCGCACCGAAGTGCGCACGGTCAACATCGACTCGTTTACTTATCGGTCGGCGCGCAAGTTCATGATTCGTCTGGCGCCCGAGCACGCCACCAACGAACTGCTCCTGGCGCAGATGGCAGCGCAGACCAACCTGTCGCCCGACGCGTTCAAGGCGCGCTTCGGCTATCTGACGGGCAGCGCTGAGCGGCCGTTCTAGGATATGATATTTCCCATGCCAACGATCATTCTGGAAGGCGAGAGACTGCACTATCGGGTCCACGAAGGTGGGTTGCGACCGGCGGGCCCACCGCTCGTGCTGGTCCACGGCGCCGGCGGTAACCTGATGCACTGGCCCGGCGAGCTGCGCCGGCTGCCCGAGCACACGGTCTACGCGCTGGACCTGCCCGGACACGGCGGGTCGGGCGGCCGCGGGCGGGCCGAGATCGCCGC
>MNXL01000253.1 GCA_001871755.1 Anaerolineae bacterium CG2_30_64_16 | reverse complement strand
CCGTGGCTCGGTCAGGAGACCGGCCACAGCAGGTGATCTGCCCCCGCAGAATTGAGAAGACACCACCCCTTCACCGTGTCACCTTGTCAAGAATAGAGAGGAGGTTGCGACGATGGAGACTGTTCTGATCTACGCAACGCGCCGGCAGCGAAAGCGGTTGATCGGCGCGGGGATCACCTTTCTGGCGGAATACGATGACTACGTCCTGGCAGAAATCTCGAAGGCCCAGATAGCCGAATTGCGTGGGGCCGGTTTTGAAGTGGAGATCCAGGCGGCGGCGGACGTGCTGGAGGTACGCGGCCGGTCGGTAACGATGTTGCCCGCCGAGGCGCGTGACGGGGTCCAAGCAACCGCCAATGTGGCGATGGCTGAGGAGCGCGGCTACGCTGTCCTGCGGGATTCAGCCCCGGAGACCTATGGTCCCGGCCACCACTACTATTTGGTGCAGTTCGTGGGGCCGATCAAGTCGGACTGGCTGGCGGAGATCTCGGCGCACGGCGGCAGGGTGCAAGAGCCTGTGCCACCCTGCGGCTACATCGTGGCGCTGGATCAGGCCGCCCACGAGTGGATCACAGTCGAGCCGGCCTATGTGCGGTGGGTCGGGCACTACAGCCCTGCCCTGCGGATTGCGCCCGATGTGACGGCCGCATTGGCGGCCGACCCGGCCCTTTCACGCGGGTGCATCCGCAGCCAGGGCGAAGCGACGGCTGCGGCGCCGCCAGGGGTTGAACGAGTGCCGGCGCTGTTCAGCATGAGTTTTTTTGAGCCCCACGATCTGGCCGAGGCGGTACCCCACATCCAGGAGTTGGGCGGGACACCGAGCGCGTTTGAGCCGGGTGCGACGATGGTCACCGTGAGTTTCCTCCCGGGGCAAGTTGATCTGCCAGAGCGCGTCCAGCGGCTGGCGCACCTGCATGGCGTCAAGGCGGTGGAGACCTTCACCCTGCGACAACTCTACAACAACGTGGCGGTCCGGTTGCTGGACGCCGAGGAGGTGCTCACCCCGACCGGGTTAGGCCTAAGCGGCCGGGGCGAGCTGGTCGGGGTGGCGGATTCCGGGCTTGATAGCGGCGATCCGGCAGAGATGCATTCGGATTTTGCTAAACGGATCGTAGCCATCCTTAGCTGGCCCGTAGCCGCCGATTGGTCCGCAGTGGTGACCAACAGCGGTGGCGATGACGGGCCGGCCGATTCTCGCTCCGGCCACGGCACCCACGTCGCCGGGTCAGTTTGTGGCAACGGTGCGGCGGCTCTGGCCGCAGGACACGAGGCGATTCGAGGTGTGGCCTTCCGCTCCGGGCTGGTCTTCCAGGCGATCGAGCAGAAGCTGGCCTGGACCGACGCCTACCGGCAGGCGTACTTCCACCGTTATCGGCGTAATCCGCCCGAATACGGGCTGGCGGGGTTGCCGGCGGACCTGCTGCCGGTGTTTCAGCAGGCGTACGATGCCGGTGTGCGCATTCACAACAACAGTTGGGGCGGCGGCGCTGCCGGCGCGTACGACGACTACGCCGCGGCGGTGGACCGTTTCATGTGGCGCCACAAGGATTTCTTGATCCTGTTTGCGGCCGGGAACGATGGGGTGGACGGGGACCGCGACGGAGACGTGGACAGCGGGAGTGTGTCCCCGCCCGGAACGGCCAAGAATTGTCTGACGGTGGGTGCGGCCGAATCGGTGCGGGCGCAAGGCGGATATCAATGGCCCTACGGCCGGCTGTGGCCGGGGGATTTCCCGGTGCGGCCCGTATCTGTTGACATGCCATCCGATCACGAGGATGATATCGCGGCGTTCAGCAGCCGTGGCCCCACCCAGGACGGCCGGATCAAGCCGGATCTGGTCGCTCCGGGCACCAACATCCTCTCCGTGCGCTCCCGTTCGTTGGGGGCCGATAGCCACGGTTGGGGCGCGTACGTCGACCCGCTGCGCGACCAGTACATGTTCGATGGGGGCACCAGCATGGCCACCCCGCTGGTGACCGGCGCGGCGGCCGTGATCCGCCAGTATCTGCGGAGAGTCAAGCGCCGGCGTGCGCCCAGCGCCGCGCTCATCAAGGCCACGCTGCTCCACGCGGCGCAATACCGGCCAGACCGCCACGGCCAGGCCACCGAAGCGCGGGTTTACGATCTCGCACAGGGCTGGGGTCACCTGGCGCTGGCCAGCGTGTTGCTGCCACCGGCGCCGGAGCAGGTGAGCTGGTACGATCACCGCCGGGGGCTGAACAGCGGGCAAAGCTGGCGTTGGTCGTGCCAGGTGGTCGATCCCGGTGTGCCGCTGAAGGTGACCCTTGTGTGGACTGACTACCCCGGCAGCCCTGGGCATCAGCCCAATCTGGTCAACGACCTGGATCTGGCGCTGACCAGCCCCTCGGGTCAGGTGTACTACGGCAACTGCGCGCCGGGCCAACCCGGCGGCCGGCCGGATCGGGTCAACAACGTTGAGCGGATCATCCTGTCGGCGCCGGCGCCGGGGCGCTACCGCATCCGCGTCCGGGCCGTAAATGTGCCGTACGGGCCACAGGATTTCGCACTGGTATATTCGGGAGGACTCAGGCAGGCGTGATGAGTATACTGTTCGGAAATCAAATGAGTGCATTGGAGTCGAGGCTTGGGCTTGACTCCAATGCACTGGATTCATTTCCGTTCAGTCGGCCATGGCAAAGATCTCGCTGGTGTAGTATTCACTCTTGGAGTCGGCGACCTCTTCCGTGGCCAGGGATTCAGCCCGGTTGGGATTGCGACTGGGCCTTGGCCGCAACCCTGGCCTCGAACCGCGCCAGGTCGATCAGTGAGCGCTCGTGTAACCCTTCGCCGATCAGGTCGGCGCCGTCGTGGGCGCTGACGCGGAAGGTCAGGCGGCGGCCGTCTGTGGCGATCAACTCGGCACGGGCGGTGACGGTGGCGCCCAGTGGTGTGGCGGCCAGGTGCTTCACGTGGACCAGCGTGCCCACCGATTGCTGGCCGGGGGCCAGGTGATCAGCCAGGGCGTGTACCGCGGCCCTCTCCATCAGGCGCACCATCTCGGGCGTGGCGAAAACCGCCACTGCACCACTGCCCAAGTGCCGGGCCGTGACTTCGGCTGTGACCTGGACACTGGCCTCGCCGGTCAGACCCAGGGGGAATGGACTGTCGGACTCAGGCATGTGAGCTCCGCTGCGGTGCGCTCAGGCCGGCGCCGGCCGCGGGGTGGGTGACCCGACCGGCCGGTCAGCGCCGGGGACTGTGATCCCCCCGTTGCGGCCGGGGGCCGGCGTCACGGGGGCTGGTGCCGGCTCGACCCGGCGCGGCGGCGCCCCGGCTACGTTGACAAAGAACTTCTCGAACTCGTCGGCATCCAGCGTTTCCGCCTCGATCAGCTTGTGGGCGATCGCGTGGTGTAGCTTGCTATGGCGGGTCAGGATCTCCTCAGCCTTCTCGTACGCGGCCGTGACGATCCGATTGACCTCCTCGTCGATCTCGCGCGCCACCTCTTCGCCGTAGTTGCGTTGTTCGCCGATCTCGCGGCCCAGGAACACCAGCTCGTGCCGCTGGCCGAAGACCATCGGCCCCATCTTCGCGCTCATGCCATATTGGGTGACCATCGCCCGCGCGGTCTTGGTGACCTTATCCAGATCGTCCACCGCGCCATTGGTGATGTCGTCGAATATCGTCTGCTCGGCCACCCGGCCGGCCAGCATCGCGGCGAGATCGTCTTGGAACTTGGCCTTGCTGACCAAAACGCGATCGTTTTCGGGCAAGGCCATGGTATAGCCCAGCGCCATGCCCCGGCTGATGATACTGATCTTGTGCACCGGGTCGCACTTGGGCAGCATGCGGCGCACCAACGCATGACCGGCCTCGTGGTAGGCGATGATCTCCTTCTCCCTGGTGGAGATGAGCCGACTGCGTCGCTCCGGGCCAGCGATGACCCGCTCGACCGCTTCCTCGAATTCGGGCATACCGATGCTGCGCTTGTTGCGCCGCGCGGCCAGGATGGCCGCCTCGTTCACCAGGTTCTCGATGTCGGCGCCCACGAAGCCGGGCGTGCCCTTGGCGATCGTGTTGAGGTCCACGGTCGGTTCCAGGGGCTTGCCGCGCACGTGGACCTTCAGGATGGCCTCCCGGCCACCCATGTCGGGGCGGTCCATGACCACCTGGCGGTCGAACCGGCCCGGCCGCAGCAGCGCCGGGTCCAGGATATCGGGCCGGTTGGTGGCCGCAATCAAGATCACGTTGGTGTCGGTATCGAAGCCGTCCATCTCCACCAGGATCTGGTTCAGGGTCTGCTCGCGCTCGTCGTGGCTGCCACCCAACCCGGCGCCGCGTTGCCGGCCCACCGCGTCGATCTCGTCGACAAAGATGATGCACGGTGAGTTGCGCTTGGCCTGCTCGAACAGATCGCGCACCCGGCTGGCGCCCACGCCCACAAACATCTCCACGAACTCCGAGCCGGAGATGGAGAAGAATGGCACGCCGGCCTCACCCGAGATCGCTTTGGCCATCAGGGTCTTGCCCGTGCCGGGCGGGCCGACCAGCAGCACGCCCTTGGGGATGCGCGCGCCTAGCGAGGCGAACTTCTGCGGCTCCTTGAGGAACTCGACCACCTCCTGTAGTTCGTGCTTGGACTCCTCTGCGCCGGCCACGTCCTCAAAGGTCACGGTTGGCTTGTCGCCGGTGAAGACGCGCGCCTTGCTCTTGCCAAAGGAGATCGCCTGGTTGTTGGAGCCCTGTGCCTGCCGCAAGATCATCAAGAAGAGGCCGCCGATGAGCACCAACGGCAGTAGCGTGCCCAAGACCGTCAACCAGCTCCCCATGTTCGTGGGCTGAGCCACCTCCAGCTTGATGGCGGCCAACGCTTCGGGTGATACGCCCATGTCGATCAGCGTGGAAGTCAGGTTGACATCCGGTTCCTTGTGGGAGAGATAGGTTTGGCTGTCGTTGGTCAATTTGACTTGCAGTTGATCGCCCACGATCGTGATGGAAGCGATCTTGCCCTTTTGGATGAGCGCGGCGACCTCGGTCAACTGTTTCTCGGGTGGCCGCTCTGTGGATTGGGACGCGCTATAAAAGAGAGCCGCGATCGCGACCAGGAGCAACAGATAGACCAGCCCGTTTTTTTGCCAGGTAGGATTCACGTTATTCGCCTCCGGTGTTGGCCGACAAGATGTGCATCGAAGATGCCCACTGCTTCGATGCCGGTATCGAAGGTATCTTCTCAATTCTTCGGGGAATCGCTCGCTGTGGCCGGTCTCCTGACCGAGCCACCGTGGCTCGGTCAGGAGA
>MNXL01000090.1:5097-10291 GCA_001871755.1 Anaerolineae bacterium CG2_30_64_16 | reverse complement strand
TTCCAGGAACTCATGATTGGTAGATTGGTAAATTGGTAAATTGGTAGATTGGTAGATTGGTAGATTGGTAGATTGGTAGTTGGCAGTTGGCAGGTTGATCGAGAAGACCAATTTACCGATTCCCAATTTACCATATCCCAATGTGCTATTCTACGGCACCCCATAGCTCCACGTCTGTAGGCGGGCCGTCCAGGTGTAGGGTAGCCAGCCCCACCCGTCCAGCGCGGTGATGACGATCGCCCCAGCCTCGCGGCTCGCATACCAGGCGCGCAGCAGAGGGAAGATGCGTTCCGTTGCCGTGCTCGTCGGGCTGGTGACCGCGTCCACGCCTGCTCTTCTGAACAGCCAGCGCGCGCGATAGAGATGGAGCGGATGGCTGACCAGGATCGCCGAGCGCAAACCGTGGGCGGCCATCACCCGTGCGGTGGTGGCGGCATCCTCGATAGTGTTTCGCGTGCCGTCGGCGAGCCAGACAGCTTCGGCCGGCATGCCCAACTCGATCGCGAACCTGCGGCAAACCGCGGCGGCCGAGAGCGGCTCGTCCCTGAACCCGCCCGTGCAGATGAGCTGCGGCGCGTAGTCGGCCTGCCACAGGTCCACGGCGTGGAAGGTGCGGCTGGTCAGGTCGGAGCCGGGGCGGCCGTTCGCCTCGACCCGCGCGCCCAGCACGACAATCACATCCGCCGGCCGCGCGCCATCGTGCCGGCCCAGGCGATCTACCTGCCAGGCGAGCAAGCCAAACCCCAGTAGCCCGGCCAGGGTCAACAGGCCGAGAATACGGGCCAACGCCCGAAACACGCGTCGCATGGGGGGGATTATAGCATAGGGTGTATTGTGAGGGTAAACGATGGACTACTGAGCTCGTCGAAGTCGTGGCTGTCCAGCATCGTTCAACTCGTTCAACCCAAATGTATCACATTTCGAGCCGCTTGGGAAATCCCTTTCTAGCAGCCTTCAGCACTCGCTATACCCGCACACATAGCACTTCCGGCAGCCTTCCGTTGGGATGAAGGTCGCCTGGCCGCAGTCGGGGCAAAGGTCACCGACCGGCCGGTCGGCGATGGGCAACGCCAACTGTTCGGCGACGGGCGCGGCGTGGCTCTCAGCCGCGGTGGCGTCCTCAAGCTCGTAGTAGCCGTTGAGATGCTCGCGCAGCACCTGGGCCACCGCGTCCGGCAGCGAGCGCACCCGGTTGGCGCCGAAGCCGAGCGACCGGCCGCCGCCGATGCCCGCCAACTGGTCGATGACCTGTTTCAGCCGTTCGTTGGGATCCAGTGGCGACGGCAGCCGCAGCACCAACGAGATCAGCCGGCCCACCGCCTCGGAGACCGCGGCCACGTCGCTGCCGGCCTTGCCCACGTTCAGGAACACCTCGAAGGGCTGGTCATGCCCATTCAGGTTCACGGTGACGAACGCGGTGCCCAGCGGCGTCTCCTTGCGATAGGTGATCCCGTGCAGCGCGGTGGGTCGCGGGCGCTTGACCGCCAGAGCCGCAACGGATGGCGGCTGCCGCTCGGGATAAGCGGATGGTGATGCGGCATCTGCTGCTTTGCCGTATTCTTTTAGCGAAGCGGCGCTAATCGCCATTGGTGAAGCGGCGTCATTTAGCGAAGCGGCGTCATTTAGCGAAGCGGCGATTGCACTGCTCCCCTGCCCCTCTGCTCCCCCGCTCTTCTGCTCCGCGGTCGCCCTGGTCTCCAGCACTACATCCTGCCGGCTGCCGGTGACGTAGACGGTTAGACCTTTGCAGCCGAGTCGCCACGCCAACAGGTAGGCGTCCTTTACGTCCTCGACAGTGGCGGTGGCAGGACAGTTGACCGTCTTGGAAATACTGTTGTCGACGAACGCCTGGAGAGCCGCCTGCATGCGCACGTGCTCCTCGATGGTGATATCCTGCGCCACTACGAACACCCGGCGGATCCCCTCAGGCGCCTCGACCACGTCCTGGCAACTGCCGGTCGCGCTGACTTGCTCGCTGATCCGCGCGCGGGCGGCCTGATCCAGGCCAGCTCGCTCCAACGCCGCCTCGAAGGCCGGGCTGGTGTAGGTCAGTTTCAGGTCGCGCTCGCCGTCCTTGACGGTGCGGGTGTAGGCCAACGCGAACACCGGTTCACAGCCGTAACCCTCGCAGCCGGTCACGGTGCCGATAGTCCCGGTCGGGGCGATTGTACATTGGGCGGCATTGCGAATGCCGTGCTGCTTGATCCCGGCCACGATCGCGTCCCAGTCCAGCGCAGGCCGGCCCCAGTCGTGGGTGTAGGGGGCCAGCGGTTGGGGCGGCGTCCACTTCAAGTCTTGCAGATCGTAGATGCTGTCCCGGATGGCCGGGAAGGGGCCGCGCTCGCGGGCGAGCTCGATGCCCGTGGTCATGCAGTGGTAGCGCACGAACTCCATGATCTGCTCGGCGAACTCCTGGCCCTCGGTCGAGCCATAACGCACGCCGAGCGCGTACATCATGTCGCCCAGTCCCATGATCCCCAGGCCAATGCGCCGGGCGCGTAAGGCAGCCTCTTTGAGCTGCGGCACGGCTGGCACGTACTGGTTGGCGTCCACCACGTTGTCGAGAAAGCGCGTGGCCACGATGGTGCTTTCGCGCAGCTTCTCCCAGTCCACCCGGTTATCGGCCGTGACGTGCTGGGCCAGGTTGATGGAGCCCAGGCAACAGTTCTCGTATGGCCCCAAGAATTGCTCACCGCATGGATTAGTAGCATCTAAAATATAAAGATGTGGCAACGGATTCGCTCGATTCGCCGCGTCCAGGAAGAGCGCGCCCGGCTCGCCGTTGTGATGGGCGAAAGTGACCATCTTGTCGAACAGCTCGCGCGCCCGTACCGTGCGCCACACCTTGCCGTCGCGCGGGTTCACCAGCGGGAAATCGGCGTCCTCCTCGACGGCCTGCATGAACGCGTCGGTGATGCCGACCGAAATATTGAAGTTGGTGATCTGCCCTTCCTGCGCCTTGCAGGAGATGAACTCCTCGATGTCGGGATGATCCACCCGCAACACGGCCATGTTGGCCCCGCGCCTTGACCCGCCTTGCGCCACTTCCCCGAACGCCGTGTCGTACACGCGCAGAAACCCCACCGGCCCGCTGGCAACGCCGGCGCTGGACGCGACGTTATCCCCTTTGGGGCGCAGTTGGGAGAAGGAGAAGCCGTTGCCGCCGCCGGTCTGCTGGATCAGCGCGGCGTCGCGGAGGGTCTGAAAGATGCCATCCCGTTCTTTGCCCAGGTCATCTGAAATGGGGAGGACGAAACAGTTGTGGACGGCCACCATGTTAGCTGCGTAAGAATGATCGTTATCTACCTCCAAGTTGTAAACCATTCCCTCAAATGCCCCCCCGGATATTTCGGTGATGGGATTGAGGATGTATCCTCTCTGGGTTATCGTGCGTGACCATTCGCGCTCTGTGTGGGGCAGGGGCCTTCCCAATACGTCCGAGACAAACTCGCTGGCTTTGATGCCACTCAGGGTACAACTGTACGGTTGTGTGGTTGCCAGCGAAGGCATTGTGGGCATTCCCAAGGCTGCGTTCATGCCCAACCGCATGGCAATCTGCCATGCGCCATACACGAGGGATGGATTGGACATAACGATGCGTGTCTGGTAATTGTTCTTGGACAGGTAAGCGGTGCTGTCCCCCCGGATAATGCCTGCCAAAAACTCTTTCTGCTTTCCGTAGGGCAACTCCAGAACCCATTGAGGAATGGTTTTGGTATCAAAGGTGCTTCCAAAGAGGGTGTGGAACACCTCCGCGAGAATAGTAGAATGGAACCGGAGACTAATCCAACCGCGACCTTCATTAGCTGGCTCCGGCTGGGTTTCCAGACCGAATTTATCAGCTATGATGCGCCGCGCGTCTTCTACGTACTGCTGTTCGTTTTTGGAAAAGGTAAATTGTATGTTATTGTCTCTGGTGCTGGCACATCCTTCAGCTACATAGTAGCCGAACAGCCGCGCCAAGTCACGATCCACCTTGACGATTTGTCGAACAGGCGTAACTTGCCTGGATAGCGGGCCAATGTCCGAACGCCGTTTCAAAGCCATCGTCCCATCCTGTCTCACGTAGCCGGAGGGGGTTAGGATACGGTTCTTGCGGTAGACCAACCCATCTTGGGCTTCATAACGGTCGGGGTCCAGGATGTCCATCAAGTCAATCTCTTCGATGTCGTGGAGGGCGGACAGAATGGTAAGGGCTACGTAATCGCCAGCTTGCAGTTGCCCGGCCGGGATCCACTGGGGCTTGGTGCTTGTGCCCCGGTCAGCTTTCCTCAGGGCCAGGATAGGATGCTCTGATGTGACCATCAGGGTGGGCTTGGGAAGCTTGCTGATTGAGATCTCCAATAACTCGGTGCTTTGCCGGGTCATGACCTCCGTTACCGTAGAAAACACGCCTCTGTGGGTCAAAACCCGCTCGCCTGGTTCTATGTCAGCAATGGCCCTGACCCCGTCAGCGGTAATGATGGCTTGGTCAGGATGGAAACATGCTGCCAACTGGCCAAGCGGTGTCCCCGCGCCGGTGAAGGTAGGGGAGTTCGGGAAAAATCGCAAGCTGCTCAGCAGCCCGTAGAAGCTGTCCTCTGTAGCATTCGGGTCGTAGCCGTGGGCTGCGTCCGGTTCCGCGACGACGCGTGCCACCCGGCGAAACATGCCCTCGATGGTTTCCACGGGCTGCCCATCCAGCCCTTTGCGCAGATAGCGCTTGCGCAGCACCTGCTGGCTGTTTTCGGACAACTGGATCTCGGTCGGGGGTTGGATAGCAGGTTGAAAAACCTTGGCGCGTGCTTCGATCATAACAAAGCTCCTCAATAATTCACAATACGCACACAGTAAGTGGCAGAGGTCAGGAGACAGGGGTCAGGAGTCAGGAGATGCATCCTTGCTCACTGCGTCACCGTGTCACCTGGTCACCGTGTCACCCCGCTCAGCCATCAGCCGATCCAACTCCTGCTGCAACGCCTCCACATCCTCCATCTCCATATAGACGATGGCGAAGCGGATGTAGGCCAGGGGGTCCAGCTCCTTGAGCTTCTCCAGGATCATCTGGCCGATGACCTCGCTGGGCACCTCGGCTCGGCCCAGGTTGAACAGATGCTCTTCGATCTGGTTCACCACTCGCTCGATATCGGCCATCGCGATGGGGCGTTTGGCACAGGCGATGCGGATCCCTTCTAGCAATTTGTAGCGGTCGAAC
>MNXL01000090.1:0-5067 GCA_001871755.1 Anaerolineae bacterium CG2_30_64_16 | reverse complement strand
GCGGCCGTCACGCTTGACGATCAGCAGCGCCTCGGAGATTTGCTCGTAGGTGGTGAAGCGCTTCCGGCAGGCCTGGCATTCCCGGCGTCGGCGGATTGCTTCACCGGCTGAACGGGTGTCCACCACCCGCGATTCGGCGCTTCCGCAATATGGGCAGTGCATGGCGTAACCCCTTTGTTAGTCCCTGGTGACGGGCATGATGCTGTTCGTACGCAGTTGATTGTGTCTGATCGCCGGTGTTTTGCTCGGTGATGGGGTGACGGGGCCGCGCTCACGCCTGTGTGAGCCGGTCCATGTGACATAAGATACAATATATAGTATTTCCAGTTATTCTGCATACAATATGTAGTAGGATTGAGGCACAAAGAGTATATCACACCGCGCGACGCGTTGAACGCAAAAACCGGCGCGCGGCATCTAAATTTAAGGTTGAACTCCTGGCCGGGTGTCTTCAGGGGAGGCTCAGAAAAGTTATTGTTTCCGGCGCACCCGCCAATGTGGGCTGGCTTCCCGTTGGCGGGCAAGCAGCATCCACGTATTCCCGGTGCAAGCCGAGGACTCGCACCGGGAAACGTCAGGACATTGGGAGAGTGGTCGGACCCCGCAACGGGACTGTTATTGGCGCGCGCGGCGCAAGAAGGCCGGGATATCCAGATCGTCGCGCTCGAAGGTTCGCTTCGGAAACTCCAGGGTCTTGCTTTCCTCGGCCGGGGTCAGCGCCTGGTCTTTGATCGCGTCGAACCCGGTGGCGATCACCGTGATGCGGATGCCGTCCTTCATGTCGGGATCGACCACCGCGCCGAAGATGATGTTGGCATCCGGGTCGGCGGTGCGGCGGATGATCTCCGCGGCCTCGTTGACCTCGTAGAGGCTGAGGTCGGCGCCGCCGGTGACGTTGAACAGGATGCCCTGGGCGCCGTCGATGGTGACATCGAGCAACGAGCTGTGGATCGCCTGTTCCGCGGCTGTTTGCGCCCGGCTATCGCCGTTGGACTGGCCGATCGCCATCAGCGCGGAGCCGCCCTCGCTCATCACGCTGCGCACGTCCGCAAAGTCCAGGTTGATCAGGCCGGGGATGGTGATGAGCTCGGAAATGCCCTGGATGCCCTGGCGCAACACGTCGTCGGCCACGCGGAAGGCCTGCTGGATGCTCGCCTTTTTGTCCACGACCTGCAACAGCCGGTCGTTGGGGATGACGATCAGGGTATCGACGCTGTCTCGCAGCCGCTTGATGCCATCATCGGCCACCCGCCGGCGCCGGTTGCCTTCGAAGGTGAACGGCTTGGTCACGACGCCGATTGTCAACGCGCCGGTCTCCTTGGCGAGTTTGGCGATGATGGGCGCGGCGCCGGTGCCGGTGCCGCCCCCCATGCCGCCGGTCACGAAGACCATGTCGGCGCCCTTCAGCAGCCCCTTGAGCTCCTCGGCTGACTCATTCGCGGCCTTCTCACCGATCTCCGAGTGGCCGCCGGCGCCGAGCCCTTTGGTGAGCTTGTCGCCGATCCGCAAGCGTTGCGGTGCGTTCGAGAGCATCAGAGCCTGAGCGTCGGTGTTGACGGCCACGAACTCAACGCCCTGTAGACCCTGCTCGATCATGCGGTTGACGGCATTGGAGCCGCCGCCGCCAATGCCCAGCACCTTGATTTGGGCTGGGTTCTCCACGAATGCTGTCTGTTGTCCTCTCGGGTTCATTTGACCACTCCTTTTCGCTGCCAGGGTGATGGAATCAGCGTTGCCCAGGGTAACGATGACTCCATCTCAAGACCATGTCTGTCACACACTGCATTGAATCTCACGAAATTCCTGAGACCGGCAATAGGTTTTTGAGCCACTTCAATATTCGTTCGAAGAACTGTGAAGCAGGTGGCTCGGCAACCCGGTGCACGGCGCCACGGCGCAGGCCCCACAGCAGCAAGCCCACGCCAGTGGCGTATTCGGGGCTGCTGAGGTCCATGACGGAGCTGGCAATGCCCGCTGGTCGCCCCACGCGCACCGGCCATTGCAGATCGTCGCGGCACAACTCGGAAAAACCGGCCAACTGGGCCACTCCGCCGGCGAGCACAATGCCGGCAGGCAACATTTCGTCGTAGCCACTGCGCTTGAACTCGCGCAGGATCAGCTCGACAAGCTCGGCGGCGCGCGCGTTCAGGATCTCGGCAAGGGCGCGGCGGTTGACCACCTGGTAGGGCGTTTCGCCGAACGCACCACTGCGTACCTCGGCATCGGACGGCACGTGGCTGGGCAACACGTGGCCGAACTGCTTGATCAACGCCTCGGCCTTACCATAGGGCATCCGCAGGCCGGTGGCCACGTCCCGGATGAAGTGGTCGCCACCGATCTCCATCACCACGGTGTGCCAGGGCGCCGATTCCAGGTAGATGGCCACATCGGTGGTGCCGCCACCAATGTCTACCACGGCCACCCCGAGCTGACGTTCGTCGTCCGTGAGCACCGCTTCGGCAGAGGCCAGCGGCTCCAGCACCAGATCCTCGATGGCCACGCCGTTGGATTGTACGCAGCTTACCAGGTTCGTGATGGCTGAAGATGCGCCGGTGATGATGCTGGCGTCGACCTCCAGCCGGTAGCCGAACATGCCCACCGGGTCATGGATACCGGGCTGGTCGTCTACCGTGTAGCCCCGGGGGACAGTGTGGATGATGTCTCGGTTGTGCGGCAGAGCAATGTTACGCGCCTGCTCCTGCGCGCGGAGCGTGTCATCGCGGGTGATGCTGCGTCCGTTGCGGCCCACCGCCACCACGCCTTTGCTGCCGATCGCGTTGATGTGACTGCCGGCGATGCCCACAAAAGCCGCTTCCATCACCTGGTTGGCCGTGGCTTCGGCCGCGGCCACGGCCTGGCCAATCACGGCCGTGGCTTCGGCAGTGTTGACAACCACTCCCCGGCGCAGCCCCGCGGCCGGCACGCGGCCCACCCCGATGATGCGCAGGTTGTTTTCGTCGTCCAGCTCGCCGATCAGGGCACAGATCTTGGTGGTGCCAACGTCGATGGCACAGATCAGCTCACTCACGTGTTCCTCGGTTCTCTGTCGTCCCGCAGGTCAGTCTATCTCAGCAGCGCATGACCATCAAAACGCATGTCGATCACATCGACGCGTCGGCCGTGCGCGATGATGTCACGTTCGGTCGCCGCCAATAACGCCAATCTTGAGTCCATCTGCGCGCCGTCACCCAGGTAGACAGTCCAGCCGCCCGCGGCCCGAAAATACAGCCCTTCCAGCGTGCCGTGGTAGACGGCAGTCAAATCCGACCGGGCCGTATGCAGCGCCTTCAGATTGGCCAACACCTGGGGCTGCAGGTATCCCTCTGGGGCTACGGCCGCGCCGTTCACATCGATCAGCGACAGCGGCGGTGGATCGCCAACCATCGGGATCTGTGTGCCGTCGTCCGCCAGCCAAACCGTGGTCGTGACCACCTGCAAGGCCACTAGCGGCGCATACTCCCGTACGTCGATGATCACCTGATCCGGCAGCCTCACATGGATGCTGGTGGCTGCAACCCCCGGCAGCGCCTCGATGCGTGCAACGGCCGCGGCCGGCTGGATGGAGAAGAGATTCTGCTGGTCTAAAGCGCTGGCCGCATACACCGCTTCGGTCGACACCCGCTGGCACCCGCGAATCTGCGTCCCCGCCGCGGACACGGTGAACAGGTTGCCCTGGGTCAACTGGACGAATCCTATCACCAGCGCGATGGCGGCGAGCCCTATGGCCAACCGTCGCCCGGTCGCGCGCGGGTCTTTCGGAGCGGCCAGCAGCAGCTTGAGCCACTGAGAGGCTCCGCCGGCTGCCCGATCGGGGAGCCCGTCGACGCGTTGCACCACTGCCTGGGTGCGCCGCACCTGGGTGCGTCGCTTGGGTGGCGGCTGGCGCCAGGCCGGTTGCGTCGGCTCGGCCGGCTGCGCCGAGGTTTTCTTGCGCCGACGGGTGGTCATTTGACTCAGTGTCCTTTTCCCGTAGCTTCTCAAAAAATCGGAGGGGCTGTGGCCGGTCTCCTGACCGAGCCACCGTGACTCGGCCAGACCAACCGATCCATATGCCCGTCTTGCGCCTGACTATGCGGCCGGCATCGCCCCGTTGTATGTCGTCAGGGAACGCCCGCGATCCGTGTGCCGCTCCAATGCCAGCTCGATCAGCCGGTCGATCAACTCAGAATAGGGGATGCCGCTGGCCTCCCATAGCTTCGGGTACATACTGATCTCGGTGAAGCCGGGCATCGTGTTGATCTCGTTCAGATACAGTTCGTCCGTGACACCGTTCAGCAGAAAATCCACCCGCGCCAGCCCCGCGCCGTCGATGGCCAGAAACGCCCGCACTGCCAGTTCGCGAACTCGAGCCGCGGTCTCGGTCGGGATCGGCGCCGGGATCAGGAGTTGCGATTTGCCGTCGATGTACTTGGCGGCGTAGTCGTAGAACTCATTGGATGCCACGACCTCACCCGGCGCCGATGCGATAGGGTCGTCGTTGCCCAACACACTGCATTCGATCTCTCGGGCGTTGGGCACCGCGGCTTCCACCAGCAGTCTGCGATCATAACGTGCCGCTTCATCCAATGCAGCCCGCAGGCTCTCCCGGTCCTGCGCCTTGCTGACCCCAATGCTGGAGCCCAGGTTGGCCGGCTTGACGAACATCGGGTAGCCCAGCGCGGCCTCCAATCCGCTGAGCACCGCTGCCGGATCGGCTTCCCACGTCTTCCGCTTGACCGCCCGCCCGGCCGTCACCGGCAGACCGTGGGCCGCGAACAGTTCTTTGCTGGCGATCTTGTCCATCGCCAGCGCGCTGGCCAGCACCCCGCACCCGACGTAAGGCACACCGGCCAATTCGAACAGCCCCTGAACCGTGCCATCCTCGCCATACGGGCCGTGCAGCACTGGGAAGATCACATCCAGTGGCGGGAAGGCCTCGCCGGTGGCGCCGGGCACCAACTCTCGCCCGGGCGATGCCGGGGCGGCGATAGCTGGCTCTGTGTCGTGAGCAGCGCTCCTGCCGGCGCCGAGCCGGGCCATCGGATCGCCGCTCGTCAGCCACTGGCCCGCGTGAGTGATGCCCAGCGG
>MNXL01000206.1 GCA_001871755.1 Anaerolineae bacterium CG2_30_64_16 | reverse complement strand
GTAGTGCATTTCCTGCTGCGCTCGTTGGTGTTCCTGGTACCCATCACGGCGTTGGTCGTGTTGGCGTTCGTGGCCGTTAGCTTCATCTCGGCGCAACTGCATGATGTGCCGGAACAGCCCAAAGTGGCGTTGATCCGGTCGGCTGCGGATCAGCCGCTCGACTTGAGCCCCGCGACCCTGGAGCTGCGGCTGCTCGGCTTCTATCTGCGCCTGCAAACGCAAGCGTTGGACACCCCGGCCGGGACCGAGAGCACATTGCATCCGTTTACGATCGCGCCTGGGGAAACCGCGGCGACGGTCACCACGCGGCTGGAAGAGGCGGGGTTGATCGCCGATGCCGATCTGTTCCGGCTCTACATGCGCTACTATGGCATCGACCAGCGGTTGGCTGCCGGTGATTTCGAGCTGGCTCCCAGTATGTCCATGGCTGAGATCGCGCAGCGGCTGCAACAGGCCCATTTCGAGGAGATCGTTGTGACGATCCCAGAGGGGATGCGCGCTGAGGAAGTGGCCGATCTGTTGAACGTCGAGTCGATCACGGATGGGGATGCGTTCCTGGCCTTGGTGCACGGCGGCAGTGCTACTGCCAGGGCGCTCGGCGATTATCCCTGGCTGCCCGACGGCTTGACGACGCTGGAAGGCTACCTGTTTCCCGACACCTACCGGTTGCCCGCCCGCGCCACGCCGGCCGACCTGATCCGGCGGATGCTGGACAACTTCGCGCAGCGGGTGACGCCCGAGGTGCTGGCGCCTGCCACGCAGGCGGGGCGCGGGATTGCCCAGGTCATCACGATGGCGTCGATCGTGGAGCGTGAGGCGACGCGGGCGGATGAGCGACCGCTGATTGCCAGCGTGTACTGGAACCGGGTCAGCGGCGCGTGCAGCGCGGAGACCGGCGGCGCGTATCTCCAGGCCGATCCCACCGTGCAGTACGCCGCGGGCCGGCCAGGGGAGTGGTGGTGGAAGCCCCCTTCGGTGGAAGCCTATCAGGAGATCCAATCGCCGTACAACACCTACCTGCGGCCTGGTTTGCCACCTGCGCCGATCGCCAGCCCGGGCCTCTCTGCCATCGAGGCCGCATCCCAGCCGGCCGAGACCCTCTATTGTTTCTTCCTGGGGGTGGGTGATGGCTCGCACGTGTTCGCCACGACGCTGGCCGAGCATGAGGCGAACATCGCGCGGTACCAGAGGTAACGAGTAAAACGTAACGAGTAAAACGTAACGAGTAAAACGTAAAACGTAAGGTGTGGACACAACGGGGGGACACCGTGAAAGGGTCATTCGCCTGCTTGAAACATCGCGCATCACGCCTTTCGTTTTACGTTTCACGTTTCACGTTTCACGTTTTCCGTTTCACGTTTTCCGTCTTACTCATCACTTCTTACTCGTTATTCTTCTCCGCATGCGCCATGCCCGGCGACGCGGCCCCGGTTGTCAAGATCGGCCTGATCGGGCCGTTCGAGGGGTTGGGTCGGCCGCTGGGCTACGAGCTGCTACCGGTGGTCAAGGCGGCGCTGGCCGAGGCGAATGACGGTGGCCAGCTTGGGCGTTACCGGGTGGCGTTGGTGGCGCTGAACGACGACCTGGACCCGCAGACCGCGGCGGCCCAGGCGCACGCGTTGGCCCAAGATCCCGACCTGATCGCCGTGCTGGGGCCGTGGACGAGCGCGACGGCGGCCGCGGCCGCACCGATGCTGGCGCAGGCTGGCATTCCCCTGTTGGCGACCGCCCCTCTCAGCGCGCCCTCGACTGGCATTTACACCCTGTGTCCCGATCCCGAAGAGATCTATGCCGCGCTGGAGGCGGAAGCCGAGCGTCTGGCAACCGCCGGGAGTGTGACGCGGGTTTACGCTGGGGATGCCGCGGCGGCCGCTGACGATCTGATTCGCTGGCGCGTCGCAGGCGGGGAGGACGTGCTGATCGGTGGGCCTGATCTGGCTCGGGCCTGGCTGATCGACCAGGCCGGCGTGGCGGCCGAGGGCACGCGAGCGGCCGTCTGTACGCCCGCGGTGGGGACGACGGATGGGGCGCTTTCGCCCGCGGTACGGCTGGCAACGGCGGGCGCACAGACGCTGGTAGACGCACTGGCCGCTGATATCACGGCGCATGGCCGGCCCACGCGCGCGGGCGTGAGCGCGGCTCTGGCGGGGCATTCTGTCCAGACCGGGTTGACCTGGTATCAGGTCGAGGATGGGCAATGGGTGGAGGTTAAACTACAGGAGGAAAGTAGTCCATGATCCGCAGCGTCCGCACCATCACCGCCGCATCGTATCTCGCCATGCTGTTCCTGGGGGTCGGGAACTCGCTCGTCGGCTCGGCCGCGCGCGACATCGGCCTTTCAGCAACCCAGATCGGGATCATGCTCGCCATCCAAAGCGTGGGCCTCACCATCACCGTTGTCCTCGCCGGCGCGTTGAGTGATACGCACTCGAAGGCTCGCATCCTCTTCTTGGGCAGCCTGCTGCTCGGCGGCTCGTTTATGGCCTTCTACCTGTTCCCCGGCTTCTGGCCCAATCTGGTCGTCATGGCGCTCATCGGCGCGGGCGGCGGCGCTTACGAAGGGGTCACCGATGCCATGCTGTTCGACCTCCACGAGGCACGCGCCGGCTTTCACATCAACATCAATCATCTCTTCGTCACCCTGGGTTCGGCCACGATCGCCCTGTACCTGCTTTTTCTTCAGATGCGTTGGCGAGCGGCCGTAGTGCAGTCTGGCCTGGCGGTGTTGGCGCTGGCGGTCATCTTCGCGTTGGTCATCTTGCCCGCGGCCCGCCGCGGCCAAGCTAGACTGGGCCTGAAGCTGCGCGCGATCGCCAGGAGCCGGCTCATTGCGGTGCTGTTCTTGTGTGCCATCTTGTCCGTGGGAGTTGAACTCACAACGATGGGGATCCTCAGCACCTTCCTGGCAGAGCTGCGCGGCTATGCGACCCTGACCGCCAAGTTGGGACTCGTCGTTTTCCTGGCGGGGGTTGCCGGGGGGCGGTTGTTGATCGGTACCCTGGTACCGCCTCACCGTGTTTTTCGATCGATCCTGATCCTGTTTGCTCTGTCATCGGCGACCTTCGCGCTGCTCTTCCTGGTCGACCTCGGCCCGCTCACGTTGCCGGCGGCGTTCCTGGCGGGCGTAACGCTTTCGTCTCAGCTCCCGCTGATCCTCACATACGCTGGGACGTCCTTCCGAGAGATGACCGGCACAGTTCTGGGCGCGGTCAAGGTCGGCATCCCCATCGGCGGCATCCTGGTTCCACTGCTCATCTCTGCGATGACCAGCACGGCGTCGTTCGGCATCGCCCTGGCGATCCTGCCGGCGGGGATGCTGGTCGGGCTGCTTCTGCTGATGCTCGCCGGCCGAGAGGCGTCCCCGGCAGCGCGGGCGCTGGCCTGATATGGGGCCTAACCCACGAGATCCTTAGATTGTCTGAACGTCGATAGCAGTTTGTGGCGAAGCGGCGCCCAGAGCTTACGTGAGCAGTGGGCGCCTTGAGACCATCTATGCTGTTGGGGTGCGCCACCCCCGCAAGTAGCTCTCCAACCGGGGCCACAACTCTCGATAGTGGGCGTACTGCTCGTCGTAGGCCCGTCCACGCCGCGGGTCGGGATCGAAGGTACGATCTGGCCGTACCATCGCCGCCACCCCGTCCTCGTGGGAGTTGAATACCCCAGCGCCCACACCGGCGATGATCGCCGCGCCCAACGCGCCCGCCTCGGTGACCTGAGGCCGCACGAACGGTCGGCCCAGGATGTCGGCGCTGAGTTGGATCCAGGCATCTGATTTGCTGCCGCCCCCGACCGCGCGGTATTCGTCGATGGCAATCCCGGCGCCTGGCAGCGCTTCCACACACTCGCGCAGGTAGAAGGTTGTGCCTTCCACGATCCCTTTCAGGATGGCGCCCCGGGTTGTCTCCAGCCGCAGCCCGGTGACCACTCCGGCCGCGTCCGCGATAAAACTGGGCGGTCCGCTGGCCGAGAACAGCGGCAGCACGGTCACGCTGCTCGGCTCTTCCGGCATTTCGGCGAAGAGCTGCGGGTAGACGTCCACACCGGCCGCCTGGGCTGCCCGGTGTTCCTCGCCGGCAAAGGTGTTGCGGAACCACTTCACCAGGGCGCCGCCCTGGTTGTAGATGAAGCTGACGTAACGACCCGGCGCCGCGTGATGTTCCGTGTTCAGGCCGCGCGGGATCATCAGGCTGGCGTCTGGGGGATCGGTGAAGACCGGGGTGATGCAGAGGATGGTACCCATGCCGTAGACCGCCAACCCCGCGTCGACCACGCCACAGCCAACCGCGTTCGCACACTGGTCGTGCGCGCCGGCCACGATCGCCGCGCCGGCCGGCAGTCCCAACTCGGCTGCAACGGCCGGCGCCACCGCGCCGATGACCGTGCCCGAAGGGCAGACGCCGGGCAGTTTGAGCGGATCGAGGCCAGCGATTTCGCACAGCTCTGGGGACCAGTCTTCGCGATGCAGGTCGAAGAGCAGCGTCCGGTTGGCCAGCGAGTAGTCCACCAACGGCTCGGCGCCCAGCATGTAGGAAACAAAGCTGCCCCATAGCAGATACTTGCGGGTTGCCCGGTACTCATCAGATCGATGATCCCTGATCCACATCAGCTTCGTCAAGCTGTAGTGGTTTCCCAACGTATTGCCGTTGGCTGCATAAAGGCGATCGTCTGGCAAGGCCCGGTGGAGGGCCGGCAGGTACGCTTCCCCACGCACATCCTGAAGCAGGAGCGAGGGGCCGAGGATCCGACGGTCTGCCCCCACAGGAACCATCGCTTCACCCATCGAGGAGACGGCCAGCGCCGTCACCGGGTCGGCCTTGGCGCAGGTCGCGACTTGCGCCATCGTCTCCTTGACCGCCTGCCAGACGGCCACCGCGTCCAGCTCGGCCCAGCCGGGTTGCGGGGAGCGGACATCGTACTCCCGGTAGGCGCTGCCCAAGATCTGTCCCTCCGGGGAAAAGACCGACGTTTTGCACCCCGTGGTACCTACATCAACACCTAGAAGGCTCATTGTTTCCTCCGCTGGGCCGCAGGCGTTTCAGCCGACCAGAGTGCGGCGCCTTCCGTTCACGTGCAGGTTGTCGCGCAGCACCGCGCACGTGCACTCGTAGGCTGCTTCCTGCGCGCGGGCCACGCTGTCGGTCGCCCGTAGCGTCGCCTCGTACGGCTGTCGGATATCAGTGCCGATGTTGATCTTGGCGATGCCGCGGCCACAGGCCGCCAGCACGTTGTCCTGCGGGATCCCCGACCCGCCGTGCAGCACCAGGGGAACGCCCGTGGCGGCGCGCAAGCGCGCCAGGTGATCCAGGTTCAGGCGCGCAGTGACCTTTTTTGGTCCTTCTGCGCACCCGAGATG
>MNXL01000139.1 GCA_001871755.1 Anaerolineae bacterium CG2_30_64_16 | reverse complement strand
TGTATCTGCTCAATTTTCCGGGGCCTTACTTGCTGTGGCCGGTCTCCTGACCGAGCCACGACGGGCACGGTCGGAGACCGGCCCGAGCTATCCCCAGATTATTGAGAAGATACATCTACTTCCCACTTGCCTACTTCCTACTTGTCTACTTGTCTACCTCTCCACTTATCCCCCACGCAACACCGCCGCGGCCGCGTGCGCAGTCAACCCCTCGCCGCGCGCCAACACGGCTGCCGGCGCCGCCAGCCGCGCACCCGCGTCCGCGCGCAGCGCGATCAGGCTGATGCGCTTGACGAAGTCGACCACGCTGAGCGGGCTGGCATAACGCGCGCTGCCCTCGGTGGGCATGACGTGGCTCGGACCGGCAATGTAGTCCCCCAGCACCTCGCATGAATACTCGCCCACGAAGATGCCGCCGGCGTTGCGGATTTGCCCGAGGAGCGCCCAGGGGTCGCGCACGAGCAGGCAGAGATGTTCGGCCGCGTACGCGTTGGCCAGCGCGACCGCCTCGACCAGGTCCGCGGTGAGCACGATGCCGCCCCGCTCGGTCAGGGACGCCCGCGCGATCTCGACCCGGCTGAGGCGCTCCAGTTGGACGGCCAACTGCGCGGCGACGGCCTGGGCCAGGTTGCGGGAAGGGGTGAGCAGGATGGGTGAGGCCAGGACGTCGTGCTCGGCCTGCGCCAGCAGATCGGCCGCGGCCCATGCGGGGTTCGCGAACTCGTCCGCGATCAGCATCGTCTCGGTCGGCCCGTAGAAGCCGTCGATCCCCACGCTGCCGATCACCTGCCGCTTGGCCAGGGTCACGAAAAGGCCCCCTGCGCCGACGATCTTGTCCACCGCGGGCACGGTCTCGGTGCCGAAGGCCATCGCCGCGATCGCCTGCGCGCCGCCCACTGCAAACAGCCGGTCGACCTTTGCTCGATACGCTGCGGCCAGGATCAGGTCGGACACGGGGCTCTGAAATCCGGCTTCCCCCAGGTCAGAAACCAGGTTTCTCTGAGAAACCTGGTTTCGAATTCTCCATGCTCCAGGCGGCGTACACACGATCACCTGGTCCACCCCGGCCACGCGCGCCGGGATCGCCGCCATCAGCAGCGAGGAGGGCAGCGGCGCGGCGCCACCGGGCACGTAGACTCCCGCCCGCTCGATGGGCCGGACCAGTTGACCCAGCGTGCCGTCCGATCCGGCGTCGATCCAGGAACTCATGGGCTGCTTGCGGTGGAACGCCGCGATCCGGTCCGCGGCCAGGTCGAGTGCGCCGCGCTGGTCAGCGGACAGCCGGTCATAGGCCGCTCGCCAGGCCGCGGGGGGAATTTCCAGGGACGGGAGCGCCCCCCTATCCCCCCAATCCTGGGGGGGACTCGCCACACTCGATCCCCCGACGCCGGAGGGGGCTGATCCTCCCCAATCCGGGGGGGAACCTCCCACAACGCCGGAGGGAGCCGACTCCCCCCAAAGGCCTGCCCTGAGCCGCGTCCTGAGTCTGTCGAAGCATGTCCTGAGCCAAGCCGAAGGGGGCCTGTCGAAGGGTTGGGGGGGCGGGGGGGCGCCATCGATTCGCGCCGACCACTCACGCAAGGCGGCGTCGCCGCGCTCGCGCACATCGCGCAGGATGCGCGCCACCGCGTCGGCCGGCGCCAGCCTTGCGCCAAAGATGCGCTCGATGCCATCCAGCACGCGCGCCGGCATCTGCTGGTCTTCCCAGGGCACACGCCGCAAGATCGTCTCTCGCGCTTCCGCCGTTTGGTAGATCTTGATGAGAGGCATGGGGTACTCCTTGAAACGTGAAACGTAAAACGTGAAGCGTAAAGCGTAGTGAGTTTTGCGTTATTGCCGTTTTTCGTTTTACGTCTTACTCATGACGTTCGCCGCCAACGCATCGATCAGCGCCCGCACCTCCCCGGCCCGCAACCGGTAGCTGGCGCGGTTGGCGATGAGCACGGCCTGACTCTCCAGCACCACCCGGAGCTCAGTCAGGCCGTTCTCCCGCAAAGTCGTCCCGGTCTGGACCAGGTCCACGATCAGGTCGGCCAGGGCCACCAGCGGCGCCAGCTCCACAGAGCCGGACATCACGATCAGCTCCGGGGCCAGCCCACGCCGCCGGAAAAAGGCTTCGGTCAGTCGCGGGAACTTAGTCGCGACGCGCGGGCTGCGCTCCAGTCGCAGCGGTCGGTCCGGTCGATCGGCCTTGCCGGCCACCACCAATCGGCAGTAGCCGAACGGCAGGCGCAACGGCTCGTAGACGTCCCGCTCGGCCTCGCGCACGACGTCGAGCCCTGCGATGCCCAGATCGGCCGCGCCGTATTCGACGAAGATCGGCACGTCGGAAGGCTTGGCCATGATGAAGCGCAGCCGCCGGTCGGCCCCCTCCAACACAAGCTTCCGGCCGTTGTCGCCGTTTGATGGCACAGGGTAGCCGGCCCGCGCCAGCAACGCCAGCGCGCCGTCGGTCAGCCGCCCCTTGGGCAATGCGATAGTTAGCGGTTCCGCCATCGAAGCACCTCCTCCCAATCATCCGCGACAACGGTCCGCTGGCCGGCCGCGTTGCGCACGACCAACCCCTGGTCGCGGTCATGGATCACCACGCGCGAGATGCCGCGGGCGCAGGCGGATCGCCAGAGTTCATCGGGTGCCAGGCCCAGCGGATCCACCTCGACTTGCAGCCCGCGCGCCCGCGCGGCCGCCGCCCAGCGCAGACACGCAGGACACGTGGCCGCGCCCAACAGCACGTCCGCGGCCGGTTCCGCCTGGATGACCCCCTGAAGCTCGCGCGCCAGCAAGATCCGATCCAACGTCAGCGCCCAACCCACCGCGGGCTGCGGCGGCCCGAAATGGCCGATCAGGTCGTCGTAGCGGCCGCCCGATACCAGGTTGAAGCCCAGGCCGGGCGCAAACCCCTCGAAGGTGATGCCCGTGTAGTAGTCCAGATCCCGCACCTCAGCCAGGTCGTAGGTGACCACATCGGCCACGCCGTAGGCATCCAGAAGTTCGGCTACGGTCTCCATGTCGTTCAAGGCATTGGTCATGCGAGCATTCAGACACAGCGGCCTGGCCGCAGCAAACGTCTCGACGCCGCCGGTCAGCCGCGGCAGACCCAGCAGCGCGGCCCTGGCCGCGGGCGCCACGCTACCGGCCTCCACGAGTAGCGCGGCCAACTCCGCCTCCGCCTTGCGATCGACCGCGCGGCGCACCTGACCGGCCAGCTTCTCCGGCAGGGCCAGCGCGTTCAGCAGGCCGCGGAAGAAGCCGACGTGCCCCACCGTGATCCGAAAGGTCGGCAGGCCGGCGGCGCGCAGCCCAGCCACAGCCAGCGCGACCGACTCCGCGTCCGCCTCTCTGCCGGCCGCGCCGATCAACTCGACCCCGGCCTGGCCGAATTCGTGCTGGCGACCGGCGCGGGGCGGCTCATAGCGGAAAACGCTGCCCACGTACGCGATGCGAAGCGGCAGCGGCTGGTCGTAGAGCCGCGTCCCCACCACGCGTGCGGTGGGAATGGTCATGTCAGGGCGTAGCGCCAGGGTGCGCCCCTGCCGGTCGAAGAAGCGATACATCTCGGCGTCGATCTCGGCCCCCACATCGGTTGCCAGGGTATCCGCGTACTCAAAGGCGGGCAGGATGATCTCACGGTAGCCCCAGGCGGTCCAGGTCTGGCGCAGGGTCGACTCCAGCTCGCGCCAGGCCGCCGCGTCTGCAAACAGCAGATCACGCACACCCTCCGGCAGCGGTCGATCGAGAGAAAATACTTGAGCAGGCACGGGCGCCTCCGTTCCGGGTTAACAAAAAAGGACTGGTTGTTCTAACCAGTCCTTGGGGCAAGCACAAATCAGACGTCGGTTATCCCGTGCGCCTGCCCCTGTACGTATGATGATGGTTCTGCGAATAGCGAGTCTTCATGGTACGCTTTCCCTCACGAAATCGGAAGGAGTCTACCACGTCGGAAGCCACTTGTCAAATCAGACCTCGGAAGCCCTTTCATGAACCCCCCTCAGCGATAGCCGAAATCCTTACCGATCACATCTTAGCACGAGGGCGTGACCTTGTCAATAGTTTCACAATGCCGCGACAGAGACCTTTTGACAGCGGACGCCGCAGCGACTATAATGGGGCCTAACCCACGAAGTCCTTTCTCATTGTGCAAGAATGCGGTGAGCAAAGTTGGCGCCTTCTTGGTTCTGGCTCGTAAGCGCAGCGGCCTCGTCCGGGTCAGGCTTGTTGCACAGATACCTATTCAAGGAGTAACAGTATGGCTCGCAGGAAATCCAAACGGCGGGACTGGCGCACCATTGTGTTCCTGGTGATCTCGCTGGTGATTGTGTTGAGCATGGCGTTGGCCTACGTCATCCCCACGCTGACCAACTAAAACCTCAACCCGGCCCAGAGGACAGCTTGCCCGAATCGACCCGTGACGGCGCCCGACATGGCATACTCCTGGCGATCGTTGCCGTCTGCTTTTTCTCGACCAGCCCGATCCTGGTCCTGTGGGCCGCGCCCCTCAGCCCGTTCGAGATCACCGCGGGCCGGATGGCCAGCGGCGCGTTGGCGGTGTGGCTGCTCGCCCGGCTGAGCGGCCAGCCACTCCTGCCCCGCCGTGCCGATTTGCCCCGCTTCTTCGGTTTCGGCCTGATTACGGCCCTGCACTTCCTGTGCTACATCGCCTCGCTCAGCTTCACCACCATCGCACACGCGCTCGCCATCGTGTACACGGCGCCGATCTTCGTGACCCTGTTCTCGGCGACCATGCTGGGCGAACCGATCCCGCGGCGGAAATGGCTGGGGGTCATCGTGGCGGTGGCGGGGATCGCGATTTTGGCCGGGCTGGAGCCACGCCTGAACAGTCGCATGATCATCGGAGATCTGCTGGCGCTGGGGTCGGCGATCATGTTCGGGCTCTATTCGGTGGCGGGCCGGTCGCAGCGAGAGCGGTATGGGCTGTTCACCTATGCGGGAACGGTGTACGGGCTGGCCGCGCTGTGGGTGCTGCCGGTCGCCGCGCTGAACTTCACCCCGGCCGGATATCAGTGGCGGTCGTTGCTGGCGGTGCTGGGGGCCGGGCTGCTCCCGCTGGGCGCCGGGCACACGCTCTACAACGCGGCCCTGCGACGCACCCACGCCACCACCGTCAATCTGATCGCGACCCAAGAGGTGACGGGCGGTGTACTGCTGGGCGCGCTGCTGCTGAGCCAGATCCCGCAGACGAACGAGATCGCGGGCGCGGTGGTCGCGTTGATTGGGATTGCGTTGGTGATGGTGTAGCGGTAGATTGGTAGATTGGTACATGGGTACATTGGTAGGTTGGTACATCGGTAGGATGGACATGCGTTCCGTACGCGTGCGCCCCAAGCACATGGCCCCAAGCTACCAGTTCCCAATTTACCAATCTACCAATTTACCGATCCGAGGAGACCAGAATCGTGTCACTGCCTGTCAACTGCCCGTATTTCTTCGGTGATTACCATCGCGGGCGGGAGATCGAAAAGTGCCGGCTGATCGAACGCAACCGGGACAACCGCCGGCCGTGGCGCCGCGCGCTCTGCGACACCTGCCCGGTGCCCGCTATCCTGCGCCTGACCACCTGCCGTCACCTGGCGCTCGAAGCGTCCGTGACGCGCAAGTTCGGCCTGCTGGCGCGCGTCGCGGTGTATGCGGTCTGCACCGAGCACGTGCTGGAACTGGCGGACCCGCGGCGGTGTCCGCTGTGCGAGGAGGAAGAACGTAATGCGGAACGAGTAACGAGTAACGAGTAAAACGTAAAGACGTCAGGAACGCAGCCTTACGTTTTGCGTTTGTAACTCAGCCGTCATGCCCGAATGCTTCTATCGGGCATCCAAGTTCCCGCTGGCAACGCCGCTGGATTCCCGCTAAGGGCTTGCGGGAATGACATCGCCACGCAGGCTGAGTAACTTGCGTTTTGCGTTTTGCGTTTTGCGTTTGTAACTCAGCCGTCATGCCCGAATGCTTCTATCGGGCATCCAAGTTC
>MNXL01000033.1 GCA_001871755.1 Anaerolineae bacterium CG2_30_64_16 | reverse complement strand
AGCCACGGTGGCTCGGTCAGGAGACCGGCCACAGCCACCCCGGATTATTGAGAGGATACCTTGCGATAGGCGGTTGGGTGGCCCAGTCGGACCTGGAGCGGAGCACCATCTGGATCTCGAAGCCGGCCGCCTGCCACTCCTGCACCCAACCGTCCAGCTTGCCCCAGCTATAGCCGCCGCACGCGTTCATGCCGGAACGCGGGACGATCTGCCCCCAGGTGATGTCGGTGAACTTGACCCAGGTGGCGCCGAACGCGGCGTAGGTGCTGGCCGGCGCACGCCGCGGCGCGCCGAGCAAACCGCCGTCCAGATTGCCGTACTCGACACCGAAGCCAAAGTCCGCAAGAGAGGCAGAGGGAGTGGGAGAAAGCCGGGGTGAGGCAACAAGGGTGGGCGCGGACGCGGGCGAGCGTTGCGCAGAGGGCGTGGTCGCGGGCGTTTGACCGCAAGCCAGAAGGGTGGCCGTCAGCAGAAACAGACATAACCCGGGATACCAGGCTCTTTTGCTCATCGGTCACCTTTCGCTGTCACGTGCCCGGCACTTTCGGAGGCGCCGGGCACGTCTGCTTGCAGGCCACACCTCTTCTGCGCAAGAAGCCAACCGGCAGGATATTACCGATAAACCACGGGCAGATAGAACTGTTCCGGCACGATGGTGATTTCGATCACCGCGCTTGCGCTCATGCCGGCGCTGTCGGTCGCGGTCAAGATAATCGCGTGTTGGCCGAAGCTGAGGCAACCCGGCGCCATCCACAGCTCTTCCCCGTGACCCAAGAGGCCGTCGCTGGCGACCACGCGCATCAGCGCGACCGCGCCGGGCCGGCTGAACCCGGAGTGGCCCGGCGGCGGATTGGCCGCGCCCGGGGAGCCCCGATCGCCGGCGCTGCCAGGCCAGGACGCGGCAGAGGCAACCCAGTTGGCGCCCAGGCTGTTGTCCAGGTCCGGCGTGATCAGGGCCATCGGCTTGTAGATCTCGCACCACTCACTCAGGCTATCCGGGACCGCTGATGAATTGGGCACGATCTCGTCGATGCTGCAGCCAGGTCACTTTGCCTTGATGATCACCGGCATATATATCTCGTGGCCCGGCAACTCGTAGTAGCGACCCTTGTTGTCTGCGACGCTGACATTGCCGGCCTTGTCCACCACCTGGACGAAGTAGAACGTATCCGAAGTCGCCGGGATTTGCGCGGTCCACTTGTCCATAACCGGCTGGTAGACCAGTTCCTGGCTATGCCACCCGCCATCTCCCTTCGTGTAGGTCACCATGCCGCCCAAGATCCCTGATAGGTCTTGGGCCCCAACTTTGATGATGGTCACTTCGCCCTGCAGATCCACGCGCTCGCCCACATACGTGATCTCCGGCGGGGTCCAGTCTGGGCTGCTGGAGTAGTAGACTCCCAGACTCATGCCGTCGTACAGACGCTGTTCGCCGGTCTGGCCGTTATACTGGCCCAATTGCGTGCGCACCGTGTCGGTGAAGCCGCGCCCCGTCGTGACGTTCTGCAGGCTCAGCGGCCGCGCCGGGAACCAGCCTTCGTCGGTGAATGCCGGCTCGACCCAGTCGTTATCCCACTCGTTGGACGGCTGCGCGATGACCGGGTCCAAGGGGCCTATGTCGGTGTAGTGCGCGGTATCCAGGGTTACACCGTGGACCCGCCCGGCAGGGACATGGGTGACGTCCGAGTAGAAGCCGGGTTGCATCGGCTGTCCGGCCGCCAGGTCGGTGTTGCCGTTGATGCCGAAATACGTCCCGTTCGTCGTCTGGTGTTGGTCCAGGGCGCCCAGCGCACCCTGCAGGCTGAAGTCCAGCCCGCCGACCTTGACCGTGCCACCGTCCAGCGGCAGGCTCGGAGTGATCACGACGCTGGGGAAAGGATCCTCCGGACCAAGCAGCCCACCGCTGACCAGTTGGAAGTGCGGCAATCCGTACAGCGTGGACTCCATCAACGCCTTCTCATCGTATGCGTCAAAGGTCGCCGATTCGCTCCAGTATTTCTGCTTTGCCGTCATCACCGCCTTGCCGACAGTGGTAGAGGAGCCCTGGGTCAATGCCTGTACGTAGTTTTCCACCAGCCGCTCCGACCATCCAAGGCCCTGGTTTGAGCCCCAACCGTAGCCGGTGTTGGCAATGTAGTTGGCCCCGCGCTTGAAGAACGCCTGGGCCAGATCGATGCCGGCTGGCCAGGCCCCCACATCGTTGAGCCCGGAGTGGCAGCCCAACGTCACGACCAGGGCCCGGCTGAGGTCGTTTCCAGTGGACTCGTAGATCGCCAGATCATTGACGCCAGAGCCCAGAGGCGCGCCCTGCAGGTGATGGCTGGCGTGGCCGTTGATGAACTGGACGTTGAACGCTGGGGTTGTGTTGAGCTGAAGGCTATTCAGCACGCTCGCTGGCCAGTAGTCTCCCATCAGGCTGGCGTCAATGACACCGCTGGGCCCGAGGTCCGAGGCGATGGTGTTGGAGACTGCCTGCGCCGCATCCACCACGAAATCATAGCCCGTGACGAGCACCTTTTGCAGGTTGATGGCGCCCAAGGAGAGGAAGTTGTTGATAAACGCCGCGATCTCGGTGGGCCCTTCGGGAAGCCGTCCGATGGCAAAGTCGGGGACATACACCTCCTCGCCGTTCACGATGTACGGCTCGCGATCCCCGTAGTAGTCGTCGGTCAGGCTCATCTTATCTTTGCAGGCGGCCCAGACCGGGCTGCTGCCGATGCCCGTGACGAATATTTGGTAGTTGCTCTCGGGATACTTGGTGCGGTCGGGCGTGCGGCGGAACGGAACCACCCGGTCGTTTCCTACCAGCACGATGTACTCCACCCCAGGATTTGTGGTCAGCGCGTTCATGATCATGTTGCGCACGGCGCTGGCAGTGTTGTTGGCCAGGGTGGTGCTGATCTGGTTGCTGTTCCACAGGGTATAGGCGGTGGCCGCCGAACTGTCAACCTGTGCCTGCAGGATCAGTCCTTTGACGCGCGTGTCGCTGGCCAGCAACGCCAGCGCATCCATTACGTTCTGTGCCTCCGTCACCCCGTAGATCGCCTCCAGGCGCTCGCGGTTGGTCACGATCAAGGTCCGGATCCCGGATGCGGAAGGCGTCGAGGTGGGGCCGGGGGTGACCGGCGTCGTCGGTGTCGGGGAGGGCGTAGGCGGCTGGTAGTTCCGGATTACCGACAGGTCGTACTTTGTGCCGAGGCCCGACCGGTTGGTTCGGTAGTGGTGAACCCGGGCGTAGTAGGTGCCCGTGCTCGGGAAGATATAGGTGATGAGCGAGCGCTCGGTGCTGCCGTAGTCATCGTTGCTGGTCAGCTCGGTGATTCCGTCCGTGCCGATCAGGTGCAGGATGGTGTCGTTGTCGCCGGACAGGTTGTCTGTCTGGATCACGTACGGCAGGCTCGTCGTGTCCACCGAGAACTTCACCCAATCCTGGTCGTTGGCCGGCGTGAAGTTGCGGGCTTGGGGTGACCCGTCCGTGGGGATCGTGACCGCCTGCGCCGCCGAGTCGTCCGGCTCGTAGTTGTCCAACGGGTCGCCCAGGCTGATCCCGAGATGGTAAGCCGTTGTGGGGCCGCTAACCGAGCTATCGGTGTGCTTCACGCGCAGGTAGTAGCTGCCGGCGGAGTTTGCCGTCCAGCGTAAGCGCGACGCCAACCCGCCCCCTGAGTCGTCGTCGCAGGCAATTTGGGTCGTGCCGTCGGTCCCAAAAAGGCAGATTTTGGTGTCAGCATCCCAGCCCAGGTCATAGGTCTCGATCACGTAGAGCTGCCCCACAGTGGCCGTGAATGTCACCCAGTCTTCGTCCCCAGCAGGACAGGTGTCGTGGATCTGTTCCGCGCCGCCCGGTATTATGGATCTGGCCGCCGAATGGGTGTCGTCATCCTCAAAGCTGTCCGGCCCGCACGCCGTCATCTGCACGGTCAGGTTGTATTGCGTGGTCGTGCCGAAGGCGTTGGGGTCCTGGTTGGTGACATTGACATAATACGTGCCATTTGAGGGCGCGACCCAGGATACCGGCTGGTCCTCTGCCAGCGCCGCGGCGTATCCGCACTGGTTGTAGAGCTGGACTTGGGGGTGTGCATCAGCACCCACGGCGGCTGCCGAGATCGAATAGGTTGCGCCGCTGGCGGCCGTGAACTTGGCCCAATCGGCATCTGCCGGTTTGCAGAATTGGCGCGCTTGTGGGCTGGCGCCGACGCCAAGATCACGCGCGGTGGGGCAGGTATCGTCCAACTCGAGCGCGTCCCCTTCGCACGTGGTAGACGGGCTGACATAGAGCTCGTAGCCCGTGTCCGGTCCATAGGTCGCGCTGTGATGTTTCACTTTGAGGTAATACACGCCCGAGGTCTCCGGCTGCCAGATGAGCTGGACGCCATTCCCGAAGGCAGGGTCACTTGTGGCTGTCGGGGGTACCTCGCATTGGTCGTAGAGCATCAACACCGTGTCGCCGTCCGGCGCGACATTGGTCGTTCCGAGTGTATAGGTGATGCCCGCCTGGGCGGTGAATCTGACCCAGTCCTCGTCCCCGACAGGGCAGAGATTGTGCATCTGGTGGACGCTGTCCACGGAGATCGGGCTGGCCCCCGCGCACGTGTTGTCCCCTCCCGCCTCGTACGCGTCTGGGACGCAGAGGGTCGGTGTGAAGGTGGGCGTCACGGTAGGGCTGGGGGTGGACGTTGGGGTGGGGGACATCGTCAGGGTCGGCGATGGCGTCTGTGTCAGCGTAGGTGTCGGTGTGGGCACGCGCACCTTGTAGGACACCGCGCCGCGGCCGGCCCCCGGCGGCAAGTCACCTAACTCCCAGCGCACGGTGTGGCCATCGAACTGCCCAACGTCCAACGGCCGGATGGAACCCTCGACGAAGGCGATCCCGTTCGGCACCGCGTTGGTGATGACTACGCTAGTCAGCAGGCCATTGCCCACCGGCCAGTAGTCAATGATGTAGGTAATTTCGCCGCCCGCACGCACCGCGCCGGGTGGGTCGGCGCGCAGTTGGAGCTGCACGCCGGGCTGCGGTGTTGCGGTCGGTGTATTGGTCGGTATCGGTGTATCCGTCACAGTCGCGGTCGGCGTGGGGGTGGGAGGATCCCACTGAACTTCCAGACGTGGACGGTTGCCACCACACTCAGCATCGCTGCAATCCTTCGACCAGAACGCGCGCTCGTGTTGGCCATCCGCCTTATCCCCACGCAGCATAAGGCTAAAGGGAAGATCGCGAGGCCCGTTGACCCACGCCTGCAACGTAGCCGTGAGATCCCACTGATACCACCCCAAT
>MNXL01000032.1 GCA_001871755.1 Anaerolineae bacterium CG2_30_64_16 | reverse complement strand
CAACCCCGCGATCGCCGACCAGATCGACGCGGCATACCCCGCCGCACGGGCCGCGGCCCTCTACCGCGTCGGCCAGTTCGACGCGGCCTGGTCCGCCGCGGCCGACATCGCCGATCCGCTTGAACGGGCGCGCGCCCAGGCCGCCATCGCCGCGGCGTGGGGCAACGCGGACGCGGCCCAGCAGATCACCGACCCGACCCTGCGCGACCGGGCGCTGCGCGATGTCGCGGTCAGCCGGGGGGACGCGGGGCTGGCCGCCGCGATCCAGTCGCCGTACTACCGGGTCCAGGCCCTGACCGCGCTGGGCCAGTCCCAGGCCGCGGTGACCCTGGCCGGCGACCTGAGCGACACCTTCCCGTTGCGGGCGTTGGCAACGATCCTGGCCGAGACCGATCCGCAGGCCGCGCTGACCCTGGTGGACCAGATGGGGGATGAGGCAGGCAAAGCCGAAGCGCTGGCCGCGGTCGTGGCCGCCACCGGCGACGCGGCCGTGTTCGACCGGGCGTTGGGCATGGCGTTGGCCGCGCGGGTGCGTGGCGACAACCTGGCTCCCGTCGAGGCGTCGCTGGCGCTGGCGCGCTCCGTCACGGATGGACAGCTCAAGGTCGCGGCGCTGACCCAGGCGTACGAAATTGCGCAGAAGATCGCGGTGAAGTATCAGTAGTGGGTTGGTAGATTGGTAGATTGGTCGGTTGGTCGGTTGGCCGATTCGCCTTTGGAGATTCATTAATGGGTCATGTTATCGAACGGTTGCATCTGTTTTCCCTGGCGTTCATGCTGGTGGTGTACTGCATCCGCATCATCTGGATCTTGCGCTTCCGGCTGGTCAAGGACCTGGCCCGCACCAAAGGCAGTGGGCTGACCGGCGCGGTGGTGGCCATGACCACCATGTTCAGGCCGTGGTCCATGGAGACGACCCGCAAGGGTTTCATCCAGTGGCTGGGGTTCGCCGTTTTTCACGTCGGGGTCGCGGTCATGATCGGGATGTCGTTTGTCATCCCGTTCGCATCCAAATGGCTCACCCCACCGGTCGTGACGCTGGTCATCGCGACGCAGGCGCTGGCCCTGGTGGCCGGCATCCTCCGGCTGGTCAAACGGATCCGCGAGCCCAAGATGCGGGCGATCAGTTCCCCGGATGACTACTTCTCGCTGACGATCGTCGATCTGCTGTTTGGGCTGTGCCCCCTGGCGACCCTGCGTGTACCGGTGGGGTTTGAGTTGTACTTCCTGCTGGTTGCGCTGATCATCGCCTACGTGCCCTTTTCCAAGATCTCGCACTACATCTACTATCCTTTTGCGCGCTATTTCTACGGTTCCTACCTGGGACGCCGCGGGATCGTGCGGTAACGGCAAAGAGCGCAGATCGGGCCGTGCCTGGCCAGCAACACGGCTCGCCTGATCACGACAACTCACATCCGGTGCGCCACCTGACGCGCACCATCGAACAGGATCGTGGAATGGAAGAAGAAAAAACACTCGAACAACGGGCCATGGAAGCGTTCCGCAAGCGATTGACACGGCAAGCAGTGACAAGCCTGCAGGTATGCGTCCATTGCGGCCAATGCAGCGAGGCCTGCCACTACTACCTCTCTTCCCACGACCCGACCATGACCCCGGTGTACAAGATGGATCGCGTGCGCAAGGTCTACAAGCGCACCATCGATTGGCTGGGGCGGGTCGCACCGGGCTGGGTTGGCGCCCAAGACCTGGACGCTGAGCTCTTGAGCGAGTGGGTGCAACTGGCCTATGGCTCGTGCACGGTGTGCCGGCGGTGCATGATCAACTGCCCCATGGGGGTCGATCCGGCCCAGGTCATCGGCCTGGCGCGGGGTGTGTTGACCGAGATAGGGATGACGCCGAAGGGACTGGCTGCCACGGTCAACGTCCATCTCGAATCGGGCAACAACATGGGGGTCAGCGAGGAGGACTACGTCGAGACGCTGGAGTGGATGGAGGAAGAACTCCAGGCCGAGCTGGACGATCCCCGCGCCAAGATCCCGATCAACAAGAAAAATGCCCGGCTGATGTATACCTTCAACCCCCGTGAGGTGAAGTACTTCCCCTATCTGATTCAGGCCGCGGCCAAGATCTTCAACGCGGCCGGCGAGGATTGGACCCTCAGCACCGAGAGCTGGGACGCCACCAACTACGCGCTGTTCTCCTTCGATCCCGGTGCAGCCAAGATCATTGCCGGCAATCTGGAGCGCGCGGTCAACCACCTGGGCGCGGAGACCCTGGTCATGGCGGAATGCGGGCATGGCTTCCGGTCGCAGCGTTGGGAGGGCGAAAACTGGGTCGGGCATCACTACCCCTTCCCAGTGCTCAGCTTCGTGGAGGTGCAGGCCCAGTATATTCGCGAAGGACGATTGCAGCTCGATCCGACGGTCAATGACAAGCGGGTGACCTATCATGATCCCTGCAATCAGGTGCGCAGTGGCGGCGTCATCGAGGAACCGCGGTACATCCTCAAGCATTCGGTCATGGATTTCGTGGAGATGGAGCCGCACGGCGTCGATAACTTCTGCTGCGGTGGGGGCGGCGGCATGTTGTCGATGACCGAATTCGCCAAGGCGCGCATCGCGGCCGCAAAGATCAAGGCCGATCAGATCGCCGCGACCGAAGCCGCGATCGTGGCCACCTCGTGCCACAACTGCCTGGACCAGCTCATGGAGATCAACAAGCACTACAAACTGGGCGTCAAGGTGCAGAACCTGAGCGAGCTGGTCGCCAACGCCATTGTGTGGGAGTAACTACTCAGCCGTCATGCCCGAATGCTTCTATCGGGCATCCAGGTTCCCGCTGGCAGCACCGCTGGATTCCCGCTAAGAGCTTGCGGGAATGACATCACCACAAAGGCTGAGTAGTAACGTGTGGGAAAAGAAAGGGTAGCGTGTGATGAATCCCCAAGGGGCCAAAGTCCTGATCGTGGCGACGACCGGCCCGGAGGCGCCGCAGCGCTTCCCCGCGCCGTTCCTGTTTGCACAGGCAGCAGCCCAGTTGGGCAGCGATGTTTCGATCAACTTTGTCCTGCAGGCGCCGCTACTGCTGAAGCATGGCGTAGCGCAGCGCCTTTATGCCAAAGAAGGAGGCCGTTCGGCGCGCGAGTTCATCGATGATACCCTGGCAGCCGGCGTAAAGTTTTTCGTGTGCGATGCCGCGCTTCCACTGTGCGACATGACACCGGACGACCTCATCGAAGAGGTGGACAACCTGGTTGGCCCGGCCTTCCTGATCACTCGCGGCCTGGAATCGGACCTGGTGCTGAACTTCTGACTCGTGATCGGTGATCGCCCGATCACCGATCGCCCGATCACGGAGCGTTCCATTGTCGAATCCCAAGCTTGCAGAAGCGGACACGGCATCTGCAAGCCCTCTGCTGTCTCGGCTGGTGATCGCCGCGCCGCAAGGTCGCAGCGGCAAGACCACGGTGACCCTGGGCCTGTGCGCGGCGCTCGCCGCGCGCGGCCTGATCGTGCAGCCGTTCAAAAAAGGCCCCGACTACATCGACCCCTCCTGGCTGACCGAGGCAGCCGGCCGACCATGCCGCAACCTCGACCCGTTCTTCCACGCGGACGATGCGGGCTTGGCCGCGGCCTTTGCCCGCGGCGCGCTCGGCGCTGACATCAGCATCATCGAAGGCAACCACGGTCTCTACGACGGCGTGCCGTTGCCCCCCAGGAACACTGAGGAAACCCGCACCGCCGCCTCAGTTCCCTCAGTTCCCTCAGTTCCCTCGATTCCATCAGTTCCCTCTGATTCCGACGAGTCCCACGGCAGCACCGCCTACGTGGCCCGGCTGCTGCGCGCGCCGATCCTCCTGGTCGTCGACGCGGCCCGCATGTCTCGCAGCGTCGCGGCGCTGGTACGCGGCTTCCAGACATTCGAGCCGGCCACGCCGATCTCCGGCGTGATCCTGAACAGCGCCGCGCCCGGCCGGCACGCAACCAGGCTACGCGACGCGGTCGAGCGGCATTGCGGCATCCCCGTCCTGGGCATCCTGCCCCGTGACGAAACGCTGACCATCCCCGACCGCCACCTGGGGCTGGTGCCGCGCGGGGAGGACGAAGGGCTGATCCCCGCCCTCGCGGCCTGCCGCCGCGCCGCCGAGCAGCACATCGACCTGGACGCGATCCTGGCCATCGCCCGCGCCGCGCCCCCAATACCCAATACCCAATACCCAATACCTGCACAACACGCAATACGCACTACGCAGTACGCAATCCGCATCGGCGTCTTTCGCGACCGCGCCTTCACCTTCTACTACCCGGAAAACCTGGAGGCCCTGATCGACGCGGGCGCGGGGCTGCTCTTCATCGACGCGTTCACCGCGCCGCGGCTGCCGGCCATCGACGCACTCTACATCGGCGGTGGCTTTCCCGAGATCTTCATGGAGGCGCTGTCGGCCAACATCGCGCTGCGCCAGGCAGTCCGCGCGGCCGCCGCGGACGGGCTGCCGATCTACGCCGAATGCGGCGGGCTGATGTACCTGGCGCGGCGCCTGACCTGGGGTGAGCGGTCTGCGGAGATGGCAGGCGTGCTGCCGTGTGACGTGGAGATGACCGGCCGGCCGCAGGGGCATGGGTACGTCATCGCCGAAGCCCTGGCCGCGCACCCCTTCCTGCCGGCGGGAACCGTCGTGCGCGGGCACGAATTCCACAACTCGCGGCTGGTCAATGTTGACCCCAACCTGGCCACGGCCTACCGCCTGACTCGCGGCAACGGCGTGGGCGATGGCGGCCATCGCGATGGCTTGTGCATCCACAACGTTCTGGCATCCTACACCCACCTCCACGCGGCCGGCGCGCCGGGCTGGGCCAACGGATTGGTGGCAGCCGCCCGCGCCTATGCAAGCGCCCATGATCAAACGTAACCCGCAGTATGCAGTATGCAGTACGCAGTACGCAGTCCCGAGTACACCCATGAACCACATCCTCGTCGTCGGCGTCAATCACAAGATCGCACCCATCGAAGTGCGGGAGCGGTTAGCGTTCGGCCCCGAGCGGAAATCCGCGGCCATGCGCCGGCTGGCCGCGGCATTGGAGCCGGGGGCGCGCTGTGAGGTCAGCGCGGCGCCGCCAGAGGTTGTGATCCTTTCGACGTGCAACCGCACCGAGCTGTATGCCTGTGCGGAGGACGCGGCCCACGCCGAGGTAGCCGTCCGCCGCTTTCTGGCTGACTACGCCGCGGAACAGGGCGCGCGGCCCTCGGCCGTTGACCTGGACCGCTCCCTGTACGCCTATCACGGCGCAGACGCAGCCCAACACCTGCTGCGGGTG
>MNXL01000376.1 GCA_001871755.1 Anaerolineae bacterium CG2_30_64_16 | reverse complement strand
AGCGGGAATCCAGATGCCTGGACCCCCGCCTGCGCGAGTGTGACGCTGGCCCCGTCATTCCCGCAAAAGCGGGAATCCAGACGCCTGGACCCCCGCCTGCGCGAGTGTGACGCTGGCCCCGTCATTCCCGCGAAAGCGGGAATCCAGTGACTTGTCATGGTGGAGAGAGAGGAAAACAATGCGCCTGTTGACACACAAACATGATGGTCGCCTTCGTCTTGCCGCGCTGATCGGCGAGCAGGTCGTCGATCTGGCTACGATGTGGGCGGCGCGGACTGGCGAAACGGCCCCGCCGGATGTGCGCGGACTGATCGAAGCCGGCCCTGCGTTGTGGGCGCGGCTGGCAGAGGCGCTGGCGGCCGGGGACGTCGCGTCCTTTGCGCGGCCCCTCGCCGGGCTTGAGCTGGCCGCGCCAATCCAAAACCCGTCCAAGGTGATCGCCATCGGGCTGAACTACTGGGACCACGTGCGCGAACAGGGTGGCGAGCCCCCCAAACGTCCCCTGGTCTTCGCCAAGTTTCCCACGGCGGTCACCGGCCCTCGTGACGAGATCGTCTGGGATCCGGCGCTGACCAACAAAGTGGATTGGGAGGCCGAGCTGGCCGTCGTCATCGGCCGCACAGCTCGCCGCGTCCCCGCGGAGCGGGCGTACGACTATGTCTTCGGCTACACGGTCGCCAACGACGTCTCGGCGCGGGACCTCCAGTTCGGCGATGGTCAGTGGGTGCGGGGCAAGTCGCTGGACAGTTTTTGTCCGCTCGGCCCGTGGATCGTGACGCGCGACGAGATCCCTGATCCGCACGCGCTCACCATCCGCTGCGCGGTCAACGACGAACTCGTCCAGGATTCGACCACCGCGGAGCTGATCTTCGGCATCCCGGCGCTGATCGAGTTTCTGTCGCATGCGTTTACCCTGCTACCGGGCGACGTGATCCTCACCGGCACGCCTGATGGCGTGGGCCACTTCCGCAACCCGCCGCGCTACCTGGCCGATGGTGATCTGGTCACGGCCGAGGTCGGGGGGATCGGCGCGCTGAGCAATCGGTGCCGGGTGGAGACTCGAACGAGTGGATCGGCATGACAGGGGGAAGGCGTGATGGTCGAGCAGTCCAGAGAATCGGATAGAACGGTCCAGACCTATGTTTCATGAGCACGGCAACAAGGCCCGGTTCGACGCCTATGCCGGGAGCTACGATCGAGAAATCGATCATCCACTTCGCCACTTTGTGGATGCCAGGGGCGAATACTTCGTTCGACTGAAGTGCGAGCAGATTCAGCACATCGTGGGCGAAGTTGGTCTGGAACCAGCGAGCATGACGGTTGTTGACGTTGGCTGTGGTGTCGGGAGCTTCGAGGGAATCTTGGGCGGGATTTTCTACCGCCTGGTTGGATTCGACATCTCCGCGGAGATGCTGAGGGTTGCCGCCAAATCAGAGTCATCAGCCACGAAGAGTTTTGTCTGCTCCGATGCGCACGCGATCCCCCTGCCGACTTCCTGTGCCCAGCTTGTGTTCACCTCTTGTCTGTTCCATCACTTGCCGGAAGCGAGCGCGGTGCCGATACTCCGAGAATGCACACGTATCTGCGCCGAAGGTGGATACGTTGTCTGTTTTGAGCATAACCCTTTGAACCCACTGACTCAGTTGGTGGTGCGCACTACGCCTCTGGACCGTGATGCTCGTCTGATCTTCCCGTCGGACCTGGCCTCTGCTTTCCAAGAAGCCGGCCTCAACGCTGTGGAGCGCCGGTTCATACTATTTGCACCTGAGCCAATCGATCGCCGGTTGTACAGACTGGGGAAATGGATGTATCGAATGCCATTCGGTGGACAGTATCTTGTGGTGGGGCGCAAGACTTGAACCACATAGTACAGTTGGGCGTAAGTCCTTTGGCGGTTGCAGAACACGCCGCCCAACTGTTTAAAGTACTTTGCGCATACCCTTCAACTGCACAAGGATTTCCGCCGCAAAGTACTAGCCAAGATACCAAGAGACGAAAGGGGGAGGCTATGACCGACCAGGATCCGAGGATGATGATCACCGGGCTGTTGCGGCCGTGGCACGAAGCGGTGGCCGATCCGGCTCGGGCTCAGGAGGCGGTGCTGCACCGCTTGCTGCAAATCCACGGGGGGACGGCGTACGGCAAAAAGCACGGCGCAGCCCAGATCGAGACGGTGGCGGACTTCCGCCGCGCGTTCCCGGTGATGACCTACCCGGCCTACAAGCCGCTGATCGACCGCGTCATGGCCGGCGACACGGGGCTGTTGCTCACCGAGGAGCCGATCGGTTGGGCGATCACCCGCGGCACAACCAAGGGCGAATCCAAGTTCATCCCCATGACCCCCACCGACCTGAAGATGCGGGCCAGCGCGGCGCGCGCCATGCTCAACTACGTAGTTGCCAGCGGCCGCTACGATCTTTTTCAGGGGGTCAACCTGAACCTGAACTTTCCCTCGACGGTGGGCACGGTGCGGGTCGGCGAACGGGAGGTGTCATACGGCTACAGCTCGGGAATCTATACGAAATACGTTTCGGCCACCACACCGATCCGCTCAGCGCCGACGCAGGATGAGATCGACGCGTTGGGTGGGGGCAAGACGGTGCGAGACTGGGAGGCGCGCTTTGAACTGGCCTACCAGAAGTGCAAGGGCGAGAACGTGACCCTGGTGGGTGGGGTCGCGCCGACCGCACTGCTCTTCGGGCGCTACCTCAGGCGTGCCCACGGCGTCTATCCCAAGGATCTCTGGCAGGCCCAGATTGCGACCCTGGGCAGTGTGCCCGGCATCAACACGCGCTACGCGCCCGCTTTAGGCGCGCTCTACGGGCCGATGGTCGTCCGGGAGATCTACGGGACGACTGAGGGGATGTTCGGCCAGCAGCGCGACGACAAGCGGGCGTGGACGCCCAACTACGATATGTTTTTCTTTGAGGTGCAGACGCGCCGCGGTATCACCATGTTGCACGAGATGCGGCCGGGCGAGATAGGCAGCTTGATCGTCACCACCCCAATCCTGGCGCGCTACCAAATCGGCGACCTGATCCTGGCCTTCGAGCCGCCGTACTTCCGCTGCATCGGCCGCGACCAGCGCTGGACCTCGCTGCGCTATGCCTGGGGCGAATTTATGACCTTCAACCTGGGGCGGTTGTAACCGCGGAGACCGAGAGACCTGACAGGTTTCACAAACCTGTCAGGTCTGAGCGCGCTATCGCCGCCGGAACACCCCGCCCACCAACAAGATCGCGCCGATGGCGATCAGTGCGATGGCCCAGATGATGCCCCAACTCACCAGGTCGCCCAGGCCGATCGCGATCAGGATCAGGCCGAAAATCACCGTCCCCATGATCGGGCGTCGGTATTCCGGCAACAGGAAGCGGGCCGCGGCCTCCAGCAGCAACAGCACCCCCGCGCCCAGGAAGATCACCCCCCAGGTGTCGATCAGCTCGAAGCGCGCCAGCAGACCGGTGGTGTCTGCCAGGAGCACTAACCCGGCCCAGATCAGGATCAGCGCCCAGACGACGGCGCTCAGCGGGTCGCGGCGCCATTTTTCGTCCCAGCTCTTCTCCTCCTTTTCTTCCTTCTCCTCTTGTTTTTCGAGTTTCTCGTCTTTTTCGGTGTAGTTCTTGTCTGCCATGAGGCGCCTCCCTTGTTGGTTTGTCGGTTGGATTCTTGTACGAAGAGCAAGGGTTTTCTTGCCACGGATTGCACGGATCATACGAAAGCAATGGCACCAATCCGGCTAGTTTGTGAAAGTCGTAGCCGAGTCGGTTCCTTCCTTCGTCGTGTTCAGGGGTTGGCTCGCAGTTGTGCCCGGAACGACCAATTCACCAGGAACAAAGCGCCGATCAGGAACAGCGGCCCAGAAATCACCGCCGCAGCGGCCCAGATGGCCTTGCCCCAGGTCATGATAAGATACCAGGCACCCAGCCCAGGAAACAGGATGCCCCCAACCCACTCCCAGCGCCAGGCGATGGCGAGCGCGACGAGAATGAGGAACGTGGGGATGAGGTGGATGAGCAAGGCGAGGATCGTCGCCCAGAAGCCGTAACCTTCACCGAACACATCGAGGGCGAACACGCTCAAGAAGATCGCGAACAGGATGGCCAGCACTCGAGGCGCCCAAAATAGCGATCGTCTCAGGGATCTTGTCATCGCGTCACCTCCGCCTCGGTTCGTGTCGTCTCGACCCGTGCTTGTGCACAGCGTCATTATAAGGGGGTTATCGAGATTGCGCAAGGTTGATGTGCGGGAAGTCTTCCTTCTGGGGTGTTGTTCGCCTGGTTGCCCTGGAATATGACATCGAATCTGAGGGATTCACCACCGGCGATGGCATATCGCGCACCATCGCCGGTCGTTCCGGGCAGCGGGAGTGGATGGGAGTCGAACCCACCATGGCCGCCTCAGCAGCACCCATCACCGGTTTTGAAGACCGGGACGCCCACCGGGACGCAACCACCCCCACCGACGATGATACATGCATTCGTCCGGTTGGTCAAGCTGTGAAGGGGGCTGCGACAAGACGAAGAACTCGGCCAACACCTGGGTGCTGATCACGCCGGTTTCGCGCGTGCCAAGGCTGTCCAGCACTTCCAGCGCTCGTTCTTGCTTCTCCGGTTCGGAGCGGTCGTAGGCGTAGCCAGGACGTTGGTGTCCACCAGAACACTACCGCTCATGCAAGTCCTCCCGACGCCAGGTACGCCGGCCAGATACAGCTCCCTGTCGGATCAGATGCTGGATGAAAGCCCGCTCCTTTTCCCAAGCTGTCAGGTCCCGCCGGGGAAAGCGCAACACGCGGACATGTTGGTCGATGGCCTGGCGGATGATTTCAGCCTCAGTCACACCCCTTTCCCTGGCGAATTGTTTGAGGATCACGTCTTGATGAGGTTCGATGTAAACTTGCTTCCGAATCTTGAGCGCCATGTTTATGTCCTCCCTCTCATGGTCGACGGATCTATACATCACATTATGCATCGTTACCTCGAGACGTCAAGGGTGTCGCAGCCAGGTCCAGCAATTCCAAATTCGGCCTGTCACTCTGAGCGGGTCTACCAAACAAAGTCCGCCACGGTGCGATTCAAGCGAAGAGTCTCGGTCACGTGACGGAGATTCTTCGCTGTCTTGGCTGCGCAACGCGTTTTGGCCGGTCATGCCGCTCAGAATGACATCTTCACCGGCGCCATGTTTGGAATTGCTGAGTCAGGTCAGCGGCTGTGTCAAAAGGGCGATTCATCGGCGGCACTGTTGAAGAGGACGCGCGTTCGTGGTAGAATAGGGGCGAGTCAGC
>MNXL01000201.1 GCA_001871755.1 Anaerolineae bacterium CG2_30_64_16 | reverse complement strand
ACGGCCACAGCCACCCCGAATTATTGATAAGATACCATTGCTCCCTCTATCGCCATCCCATTTCAAGAGCCGCACTCACGTACAAAGTGCAATTCTCGCCCACCCGTGGTAAAATAGAGATAGTCATAGTCCAAACCCGCAACGCGTTGGCAACTTGCGCTCAGACCGTCCGTGCGGGCATCTGTCCATACCAGCCTTCCAACCAACGACAGGAGCAACTCAGCTATGTCCGATATCTTACGAGTCCAACCTTTTGATCTCCTCTTACGCCGGATGCTGACCGAATACGAGCACAGTCGCTCGATCTTCGGCATCCACGAGTCGTTGTGGTATACCCCGCGCCAGGACGCGCCTTACACGACGCCGGACCTGTACGGCCAATACCTGGCGACCCCCATCGGCCCGTCGGCGGGACCCCATACACAGCTCAGCCAAAACATCATCGCGGCGTGGCTGTGCGGCGGCCGTTTCATCGAGTTGAAGACCGTTCAAATTCTGGACGAGCTGGAAATCCCGCGGCCGTGTATCGACATGGAAGATGAGGGCTACAACGTCGAGTGGTCGCAGGAGCTAAAGCTGGAGGAGTCAGCCCACGAGTACGTCAACGCGTGGGCGGCGATCCACGTGCTGCGCCGGCTGCTCGGCTGGGAGGATACCCCGTTCGGCACGATCTTCGACATGAGCGTGGGCTACAACCTGGAGGGCATCCAGCAGCCGCGCATGGTCCGCTTCATGGATCAGATGATGGATGCGTCCGAAGAGATCGCGGCGATTCAAGCCATTCTCAAAGACCAATTTCCCCAATTTACCAATCTACCAATCCCCTCCCGCCTCACCAACAGCGTCACCCTCTCGACCATGCACGGTTGCCCGCCCGACGAGATCGAGCGCATCGCCCAATACATGCTGGAAGATCGCGGCCTGCACACGATCGTCAAGCTGAACCCAACCTTGCTGGGCAAAGAGCGCGTCCTGGAGATCCTCCATCACGACCTGGGATTCACCGAGATCGAGATCCCCGACTCGGTCTTTCAGAAGGACCTGGCCTACGACAAGGCGCTGGGGTTGATCCGCTCGCTGCAAGCCGTAGCCGCGAAACAGGGCCTGGTCTTCGGGGTCAAGCTGAGCAACACCCTGGCGATGCACAACCACAAGACCCGGATGCCCGGCGACGAGATGTACATGTCGGGCCGCGCCCTCTACCCGGTCACCATGAACCTGTTCGACAGGCTGGCGCACGAATTTGGCCCTTCGACCGGCCGTTCGGCAGGCTCACGAGGGACCTCAGGGCAAGGTCTGCGCGTCTCCTACTCGGCCGGCGCAGATGCGCTGAACATCGCGACCATCCTCGCGTGCGGCGCGCTGCCGATCACCGCCTGCTCTGATCTGCTCAAGCCGGGCGGCTACGCCCGGTTCGGCCAGTGGCTGGAGAAGATCGAAGCCGAGATGAACGCCCGGGGCGCCGCGAACCTGACCGATTTTGCCGCGAACAGGCTGGCGAACCTGGAGGCGGCCGCGGCGGAGTCGCTGCAAAACCCGCGCTACAAGAAGCGCTATTTCCCCCACGGCCTGCCGAAGGTGGCGTCAGGGCTGGAGCTGTTCGACTGCATCGTGGCGCCGTGCATCGAGCAGTGCGCGGTGTGCCAGGACGTACCCGAATACGCCTGGCTGATCGCCCAGGGCGACTACGACCGGGCGTTGGAGGTGATCCTGGCGCGCAACCCGCTGCCGGGCGTCACCGGCTACGTCTGCACCCACCTGTGCCAGACCCGCTGCGTGCGCAACGACTACGAAGAGACGGTCGCCATCCGGGCGCTGAAGCGCTACGCCGAAGAGCACGGGAAGGTAAAACCACTGCAACCCAAGTCGCCCACCGGCAACCGCGTCGCTATCATCGGCAGCGGCCCATCGGGACTATCCGCGGCGTTCTACCTGGCGCTGAACGGCATCCAGGCCACCATCTTCGAGGGCAAAGATGTGCTGGGCGGGATGATGCGGCTGGTACCCGTTTTCCGGCTGCCGTGGGAGGTGATCCAGCGGGACGTAGATCGCATCCTGGGCCTGGGTGTCACGCTTGAATTGGATCGCCTCATCGACCGGCCACCCGAAGAGCTGCTCCGAGATGGCTTCGACGCGGTCTACGTGGCAGCCGGTTTTCAAAAGGACGCGCCGCTCAAGATTCCGGGAAGTGAAGGCAAAGGGGTCCACGCTGCGCTCCACCTGCTGGATCGCACGCGCCGCGGGGAGCGCCCCAACCTGGGCAGGAAGGCGCTGGTGATCGGCGGCGGCGATACCGCGATGGACGCGGTTCGCACCTCACACCGGCTCACCGGTCACCCGACCACGATTGTCTACCGCCGAACCCGTGATGAAATGCCGGCCAGCCCTGAGGAGCTGGAGGGCGCGCTGGAAGAGGGCAACATCCTGGAGGAGTTGGCATCGCCCGTCCGCGTGATCCTGGGCGCCGCAGGCCAGGTGCTCGCGCTGGAGTGCGTGCGCAATCAGTTGGGCGATCCAGGGCCGGATGGCCGGCGGCGCCCCGTGTCGATCCCCGGCAGTGAATTCCGCATCCCGACTGACAGCGTGATCGTGGCCGTCGGGCAGAACCCGGACTTCACGTTCCTGGACGGCAGTGTCGTCACCCTGTGCAGCGATGGCGGCATCGCGGTAGACCCCGCCACGGGACATGCTGGCGCGGCTGGCGTGTATGCGGGCGGGGACGCGGCCGAAGCGGGACCGGAGAGCATCATCGCGGCCTGCGCGGACGGCCGCCGCGCGGCCGAGGCGATCTGCCGTCAGCTTGGCGTGCCGTTCGATCAGCCCCCCGCGCAGATGCCGGCGCTGTCCGATGCCGACATCATCAGGATCAAGCAGGTGCGAGCGCGCAAGGCGCCGCAGGTCAAGCCGGCCACGCTCCCGATCACGGCGCGCACCGGCTTCGACCTGATCGATCTGACCTTCACCTCCGAACAGGCTGAGGCTGAGGCCAGCCGCTGCGTGCAATGCGCCACCTTCTGCGACAAGTGCGTGGAGGTCTGCCCCAATCGGGCCAACCAAACCTTCCTCATGGAAGCTGTGAGCCTGACGTTGCCGCGGCTCGGCGTGCTGAACGGCCATCTGACGGTGGTCGGCGCCGAGCCGTTCCACGTGGCCCAGGCGCGCCAGATCCTCAACGTGAATGACTTTTGCAACGAATGCGGCGACTGCGAGACCTTCTGCGTGCACCACGGCCGGCCCTTCCGGGAGAAGCCGCGGCTCTTCCTGAGCGAGGCCGACTTCGTCAAGGAGACCGAAAATGCCTTCCGCATCGAGGGCCACACCATCCGTCGCCGCGCGGGTGGGCAGGAGATGCGGCTAACCCGGCACAACGAGCGGCTGGTCTACGAAACCGCGCACGTCAGCGTGACTCTGACGCCGGGTTTCGAGGTCGTGGCGATGGCGCTGAAGGAACCGTTCGAGGGCAACCTTTCGCTTAAGGATGCTGCCGAAATGGCGGTGATTCTCAAGGGTGTAACCGAGACGCTGCCGGCATTGACGTTGGAACGTTAGCACGTTCAAACGTTTGAACGTGCTAAGGACTGAGAAGTAAATAACTTGCGCAAGTTCCCCCTTCATTTGCCGAAGTAGATGAGTAAGTTATTTAGTCCTTAGCCCTAACCTGTCAACGGAAAGGAGACCTCCGATGTTCGAGCAAACTTTTTCGTGGGTTCGCGCGTTCGAAGAGGGCGCCCTGAGCGAGATGCAGTTGGAGGCGCTACAAGCGATGGTGGACACGGGCGAAGCTGCCACCCTGCTCGCTGCCGCTCGCATCCTCGACTTCGAAGCCACGCACAAGGTGGGAGAAGAGCCGGGGACGTACGGATTCTAGTTTACTGAGGGGTCGCTATGTGGCACACATACTACGCGCCGCAGACCGTGGCGGACGCGTTGGATCTGCTCGCCCGGTACGGCGCGGATTGCCGGGTGATCGCGGGCGGCACCGATCTGATCCTGGAGATCGAGCGCGGGGTCCGCACGCAGGAGGTCCTGGTCGATATCTCGCGCATCGCCGGCCTGGACCGGATCACGCGAGAGGACGGGCTGCTACGCCTCGGCGCCCTGACGACCCACAACCAGGTCGTCGCGTCGGCCGACGCGGTCACTCACGCATTCCCGCTGGCGCGCGCATGCTGGCAGGTAGGCGCGCCGCAGATCCGCAACCGCGGCACCGTGGCTGGCAACCTGACCACCGCCAGCCCGGCCAACGACACCATCACGCCGCTGTGGGCGATGGACGCGACCGTGACCCTCGCCAGCCGCGACCGCGGGGAGCGCACCCTGTCTTTCGACCAGTTTTTCTTGGGTGTCCGCAAGACCGCGCTCGCGCCCGATGAGATGCTGGTGGGGATCAACGTACCCGCGCTCGGGCCGCATGAACGCGGTACGTTTCTGAAACTGGGTCTGCGCCAGGCGCAAGCGATTAGCGTCGTGAATGCGGCGGTGGTCGTAGAATCGGGTATTGGGTATTGGGTAATACCCAATACCCAATACCCGATATCTCGTGCCCGCATTGCGCTCGGGGCTGTCGCGCCCACCATCATCCGCTGTCCCGAAGCAGAGGACTATCTGGTGGGCAAGACCCTGAGAGAGGACATCATCGAACGCGCTGCCGAATTGGCCGCGGCCGCCGCGCGTCCCATCTCCGACATCCGCGCCAGCGCCGACTATCGCCGCGCCATGGTGCGCGTGCTGGTGGCGCGGGCGCTGCGCCAGTTGCGAGATGGCACGGAGCGGCAGGAGTGGCCGGAGCGGCCGGTGTTGTTGTGGGGGACGGCAAATCGGCGAACCTGTCCTGAGCTTGGTCGAAGGATCAGCGAATCGACGAATCAGCGAATCGGCGAACCTGTCCTGAGGTCCCCCCTGAGGTCATCGAAAGGTCTGGTCGAAGGATCAGCGAATGCGCCGTCATCAATACCCAATGCCCAATACCCAATACCCAATACCCAATACCCCATCACCCTGCACTTGAACGGCAAGCCGACCGTGCTGAACAACGCGCACGGCAAGACCCTGCTGCGCGCCCTGCGAGAGGATGCGGGGTTGACGGGAACGAAAGAAGGCTGCGCGGAAGGGGAGTGCGGCGCGTGCACGGTGTGGCTGGATGGCATAGCGGTGATGAGCTGCCTGGTGCCGGTCGAGCGGGCGGATGGCTGCCAGGTGGTGACGATTGAGGGGCTAACAAACCTAACCCCCCAACCCCCTTCCCTACGAGGGAAGGGGGAGTTCTCCCCTCTCCCTGTGGGAGAGGGGCTGGGGGAGAGGTTG
>MNXL01000149.1 GCA_001871755.1 Anaerolineae bacterium CG2_30_64_16 | reverse complement strand
AAGGCGCATTCGGGATGGCCTCCCACACGCCGTCGAACGTGCGATAGAGGCTGGCCCCGCCCCGGCTGCCTTGGGCCACCACGTACAGCACGTTGTGCGCCTGCGGATCGATCAAGATCGGGCTGGCCGGATAACCGGTGATGCCGGTCCCGGCCGCCGACCACGTAAGGCCCGCGTCCCCGCTGCGGGCGACGCTGGTGTGCAGGTCGTTCGTCCCCGTCAGCCCGATCCACAACGTCGCGGCGTCATCCAGGCTCACCGTGACCGGGCCGGCGTTGATCGGATGGCGCTTTTCCCAGCTCGCCCCGCCGTCGGTGCTGCGCCACAACCCGTTCCAGCTTGCCCCCAGATAGAGCTGCTGCGGCGCATTGTAGTTCATGCCGACATACCCGACGTATTGCAGCGGCGTCCCGGCAATGTCGGCCGGCAGCGGCGCAGTCGTCCAGGTCGCGCCGCGATCGGCGCTGGTCATCAGATAGCCCTGATTGGTCAGGCCCCACAGCCGCCCCGATTCACCGGGCTCCACCACCAGGGACCGGAGCCAGCGCTCGTGCAGGAAGTCGGACGTGGCCGTGGGGGAGGGTGTGCGCGTCGGCGTGAAGGTGGGCGTCCAGGTCGCGGTAGCCGTCCGCGTTTGGGTCGCAGTCGGGGTTGCCGTGTGAGAAGCGGTCGGGGTCAGCGTGAAGGTGGGCGTCCAGGTCGCAGCAGCCGTCGGTGTCCACGTCACGGTGGCCGTTGGGGTCCGGGTCGCAGATGGAGTCGGTGTGCGGGTGGCCGTCGGCGTTGCGGTGACCGGCTGCGGAGTCGGCGCCAGGTAGCGCCTGCTAATCAATGGCAGGTAGCGCCAGGCCACCACCGGCCGCGGGGTCGGCGTGACGGTCGGCGTGGGCGTGGGGGTCGGCGGCGCAGGCCAGCAGATCGTCAACGACGCGTCGTCCACGTAGATGGCCGTGCTGCGGCCGTCACCATCGTTGTATACCCCAAAGCGAACCTGGATCGTGCGCCCCGCATACGGCGTCAGGTCAAAGCTGCGCTCGGCCCAGGACCGGGCATTGCTGCGCGTCCACAACAACGATGTGATGATGGTACCTCTCTCGTCCAACAGCAGCAGGTATTGCCGATCACCAGCCAGCACGCCGGCGGGCAGCGCGCGGTCTGCGACCGCCTGGAGCAGTTCGGATGAGGGGGCGGTCACATTCCCGGCCCCCGCGCCAACTGCCAACGGGCCCTCGGCCGAGATGGGATACCACCAGAAGCGCAACGTCGCATTCGCCGCCCCGCTCGGGATCGTGACGACCTGGAAGCCATCGGAATAGCTGACCCGGCCGATATCCGGCCCATCGATCCCGGCGCGCAAGCTGCGCGCGCCCGCGTGGGCACGCGCGCTGCTGTAGCCGGCCGGGTAGACGGTGTTGGGGAACTGCCAGCCCAGATCCAGCTCGAAGCCGCCGTTGACCAGGCGGTCCTCGCAGAGGCTGGTGTAGTGCCAGACCCCCGCGGCCGTGGCCATGTGCGCGGTCAGGCCATCGCTTGGGTTGACGGTGATATCCAGGTCAGCCGGGTTGGGGTTGCCCGGCGCCGGGCCGAGTTCTTGCCAGGTGCTCCCCCCGTTCATGCTGCGGTAGAGGCTGTGCGATGTGCCGCCGACGAACTGGCCGCTCAACGTGGTGTAGAGCGAGTGGTCGGTCGCATAGGCCGGCGAAACGGCCAGTGGGATCGGGAACGGCTCGTAGGCGCCCGGCAGACCAGCGGTCGCCCAATTCCAGGTCAGGCCGCGATCGGTCGTGCGGAAGACGCCGCTCGACGGTGTGCCATCGCCCACGCCTTCGATCTCCCGGTAGGTGTGCCAGGCGGCGCCATCGGCCAGATAGCTGGGCGAGATGGCCAGCCCGTAGGACGGCCCCCACGTGGACAGCGCTTGCCAGGTCAGGCCGCCGTCGGTGCTGCGGCGGACCCGGCCAAACCCGGTGGCGAACAGGGTGTGATCCGCCGCATAGGCCGGGGAAGCCTCGATTTCATAAGCGAAGAAGCCTTCCTCGGGAGGCGCCAGCGGATAGGTATGCCAGGTGGCGCCGCCATCGGTCGATTTATGGACCACATCGCCCTGGCCGACGAAGAGGGTTTGGTCGGTGTAGTAGGCCGGCGACAACGCCAACGCCCGTCCACCACCGACCCCGAAGCTCGTCGTCCAGGTCAGGCCGCGATCCGTAGACTTGTAGAGCCCGGCCCGGACCGTCGTGCGATCCTCGTAGGTCGCAAACACGGCGCCGTCCGCGGCATAGCCCGCCGAGACGCGCACCGCGGAGAAGGTGTAGTCGTCGCCCGCCGGGTCGCCACCGACCATCAACTGCCAGCTTGCGCCGCGATCGGTGCTGCGAAAGATGCCGTGATCGGTGCTGGCGAAGAGCGTGTTGTCCAGGGCATAGTTGGGTGAGGCCGCGACCCCGCTGGCAAACAACGGATGGGGGCCGGCCAGCCACCGCCACGGCTGCCAGTTGTCATCGGGGGTCGCCAGAATGCCGGTGTGCGTCCCGGCCAGCACCCCATGACAGCTCCCCCACAGCGGGCACGGCGCGACGGCCCGGAAGGGTGTCGCCGGCGTGTCGGGCACGCGCTCCCACCCGCGGCCAAACGACAGGGAGATGAACAGTCCGCCCTGCGCGGCCGCATAGACGTTATCGCCGGCCAACGCCAGCCGGTTAACCCCGCCCGCGATGCCGGATCCGACAGGCTCCTCGGCGTAGCCGCCTGGGCCGGGCGCCCAGCGCATCACGCCGTCGCCGGTGGCCAGCAGCAACGCGCCATCGGCGGTCTTCAGGATGTCGTTCACCTGGGTAGCCGGCAAAGAGAAGAGTACGGACCAGGTCAACCCGCCGTCGACCGAACGCATCAAGTGGGTCGTGTCGACGCCATCGAACTGGGCGGCGAACGCCACCTGGTTCGAGGCAAAGTCGCGGGCGAACGCGACCGCAAAGACAACAGTCCCGGTCAGGACGCGCGTCCACGAGTCACCGCGATCGGCCGAACGATAGAGTCCGGCGTTCCGCGGCGCGGCCAAAACCACGCCATCCGCCCCAAACGCGGGGGAAAGCCGCACGCGCCCGATCTCACATTGCGATCCGTGAGTACAGTCGGGCAAGCCGCCGAAAAGGGTGACCCAGTTGTCGCCCCGATCGGTGCTGCGCAGCAGGCCGACGTTAGTGCCCGCGAAGGCCGTGCGGTCAGCCGCAAACGCCGGAGAGAGCGCCAGATCGAACACATCCCACTTGTGGTCGCTATCCTGAAGCGCGGTCCAGGTGGCGCCGCCGTCCGTGGTGCGAGCGATGCCATAGCCGCCCGTGGGGCCGTACCGCCCACTACGCCAGCCGCCGGCCAGGGCAAAGCCGTCGGTAGCGAAAGCCGGGGACAACGCCAGCGCCTGCACATCGCCGCCGTAGGGGCCGCCGGAACGCCAGGCGCCGTCCGTGCTGGTAAATGCCCTGGGCCCGGTCAGGGCTTCAAGCTGTGGTGTGAGCGATGCCGTGGCCGCACTGCCGGCCGCCGCGCCCAAAGACATCAGCATCACACAAAGCAACACTGCCGTAACAACCCAAAGCGGTGCTCTGTCTGTCATGGTCGGATCCCCCTCTCTGATCGCGCGCCAACCACCCACGCTGCACGGTGGCCCACACAACGAAGACGTCGGGGGAAGACAAACGACGCGCCGGGCCGATGCCATGCGGCCCCAGCGCCCATTTTCGAAGCGGATACAAAACGGCCACCCTTGCGGGTGGCCGGATGAGGGTGTGGCGGTTCCCGGTTGTCGGGATGCTACCGTCCGATGGTCGTCAGCGGCACGAAAACGCGCTTTGGCTCGGCGGCCGGGGTGTCGCTGCGATAGACCGGCGACTCGTTGCCGGCCAGATCCCGAAAACGGGCGTAGACCACCGGCGGGCTGCTCCCCTGTCCGCCGGCGGGGAGCGCCAGTTTGACTACGGTGGCATACGATTGCCAGAGCAGGTCATCGGGATTCAGGCCCACCACCATTGCCGTCACGCCGCTGAAGGTATCCCACGCCTCGACGCTCACCAGCACCACCAGCCCGTTGTTCGCCGTCACCTTGACCAGGCCCACGGGTGGGATGGGGTCGTAGACGATGCTGGCTGACGCCACGGCGCTGATCGCCCCGCTCACATCCCGATAGCGGACATACACCTCTTGGCTCCCGATCAGTCGATCGTCCAGGGTCCACTTGACTTGCGGCTGAATCGGCACGGACTGGGCGGTGACGAAGCCGGCGTCCCTGCTGACCTCGAGCTTACGGGCCGCTGCCGGCAGCTCGATCGCCAGCATCACCACCGGTTGGTTGGTGAACGGCTGGCCGTCGTCGATGGTCACCTGGGGAGCCAGAGGAACATAAACCGGCGTCTCGGTAGGTTGCGCGGTCGGCGTGGTCGTGGGTTGCGGCGTGGTCGTGGGTTGCGCGGTCGGCGTAACCGTGGGTTGCACGGTCGCCGTGGGGTGTGGCGTCGCGGTGGGTTGCGCGGTCGGCGTAACCGTGGGTTGCACGGTCGGCGTGGGTTGCGGCGTCGCGGTGGGTTGCGGCATCGCGGTCGGGGCATCCGCCTGGCCGGTCAGCAGAATTTCGTCGCTGCTCACCAGTTCCTGGCCGTAGACGTTATGCAGCTTCACATAGACCGTGCGGATGCCGTTGCCCGGCGCCAGTATCCAGGATTTGGCGCTGGCGAACGGCTCCCAGGCCGCGCCGACGAAATCGGCCCGATTGGAAACCTGCATCTGATCTGCCCAATCGGCGCCGTGGATGGCCAGTGTTACGTTCTGCGCATCCGTGGCCGGCGCTTCCAGGTTGATAATCATCGGGTAGACGTTGTAACGCGAGCCGAAGTCTTGGGTCCAGTAGTAAAAATAGGGGCCGCCCAGGCTGCCATCAGGCAGGCGCACGTTGGGCTGGTCGGTGGGCTGGTCAACGAATCCGACGCCGATCTCTCGCAGGCTGGGATTCAGGATATTGTTGCGATGCCCGGCGCTGTTCATCCAGGCCACTACGACCGCCTCGGCCGTGCTGAAGCCCGCGGCGATATTCTCGGCGCCACCGGTCCAGTTGATGTAATTATTGGCAATGTAGCGGTTGACCAGCGTGCCGCCGTCCGAACTGGTGTGGCTGAAGAAGTCGTTTTCGGCCATGTCCTGGCTATGCCCCAGCGCGGCGACGGTCAGGCTGGCAGCGGCTTTGAGCGGCATCAGCCCTCGGCCGGCCCGTTCCTGGTTAGTGAGGTAGACGGCCTGAGCCGCGATCTCGGCCGGGGTCGCGGTCGTATCGGCAGCCCCAAATGTCGCCGCCTGCGAAACCGACGAACTGACCACAGTAAGCGCGTCCGCCGATCGTGGTTGAACGGCGAACGTCTGGAAGCTGACGAGCGCGGCCCCCGGTGTCGCGGGCGCGGCCAGGACCGGGGCGCCGCTGCCCAGCAGAAGGCCCAAGGCCAGGCAGGCGATCACCCAAATCACTGGCCGCAGTCTATGTAATGTCAGCTCGGTGCGCATGGTCGTCTTCCACAACAAAAAACACGTACAACCGGAACACACCCCCTGGAATATCCTCTCAAAAAGGCGGGGACAAATCTGCTCAAGCCGAGTCCGTGACTCGGCGGGCGAGCGGCGGATCACGGATCCGCCTTGAGCTGCCCCGGACTATTG
>MNXL01000205.1 GCA_001871755.1 Anaerolineae bacterium CG2_30_64_16 | reverse complement strand
GAGCCACGGTGGCTCGGTCAGGAGACCGGCCACAGCGAGCGATTCCCCGAAGAATTGAGAAGATACTTTCGATTTCGTGCTCAAAACTGCCACTGGCCCCGAACTGCTCAGGGCACAACAGGGGCTTGCGCGCACCGAAAAGCTGTTGACCCAGATTGCCATCATTCTGTTCGATGAAGCAGCCGCAGCTCAATTCGACCGGTTGCGGTCTGTGAAGGGTCTCAGTGACCTCAAAGGCCTCTTCCGACGCCAGCCTTCGTGCCCTTCGCGCTTCGCGATCTCTGTGGGCCTTCGCGTCTTCGTGGTCCGATCCCCCTACTCGCAGCTAATCTTCTCCGCTTCCAGCAACTGCCGGTACGCCGCCAGCGCCGCGGCCCCGGTCAACAGTCCGGCCCTGGCAGCCTCCCAATCGACCGGCCGCATCTCGACGATCCAGCCGGCGTCGTAGGGGTCGGCCGAAGCCAGGTCGGGGTTGGCCTCCACCTGGTCGTTGCCCCGAACCAGCACGCCGGTGAAAGGGGCGGTCAGCGCGCCGTTGTACTTCAGGCTCTCGACCATGGCGACGCTCTTGCCCTGCTCGATCTCCTGGCCCACGCTCCGTTGCCTGACGCGGATCGCCACCAGCGTATTGCGCAACTGCTTGTAGGCGGCCGGCGTCAAACCCACGCGGACCAGCCCGCCAGCCAGCGGTTTGACCCACACGTGCTTTTCGACCAGATAGTAAAGATCTTCAGGGAAGTGGCAGCCGCGCAGCGTCGCCATGATCTCCTCCTCACCACCGTCTCAGACGGTCACCGTGTTGATCTCGAATTGCGGCGGGTGCTCCATGTGCTTCTTCACCGCGCACTGCTCCGCCGACCGGATCAGGGCCGGCCGGTACTTCTCCGGGAAATCGGGGGGCAACTGGATGTCCAACGCGATCTTGCTGACCATGCCGGTGAGTGGGTTGGCCTCCAGCCGCTGCACCAACCGGATGTTCTCCGTGGGCAGGCCGCGCTGGCGGCAGAAGCCGAGCACGTAGATGCCCGCGCAGGTGCCGATCGAGGCCAGGAACGTAGCGAACGGCGTGGGCGCGGAACCGTTGCCACCGCCCTGCTGCGGTTGATCGGTGCGAATCGTGTAGGAGCCGAACTGCGCATCCACCCGGGCGCCGCCGGGAAAAGAGATCACCATTTCTGACATGCTGCAAGTCCTTTCTGGTCTTCTTTGCCGCCTATCCGAATAACTCGCTCGGACCGCCGTTCGACGAGCTCAGGAGAGCCGCTCACGATGCAGTCTCCTGACCGTGCCCGGCTTGGCTCCTTTTCGGATAGACTCTTGTCCTTGTGTGCCCGACCAACGTCTGGCGGAAGAGACACAATCACTCAGATGCCCGCGCACACCAGCGGTTACACAGACCGGCCACAGCGGGGATCTCTACCCCCGAGAAACTGAGAAAATGCCACAAATCGCATCCTCTCAGAATTGACATCCCGGCCAACCCCATGCTATACTCGTTCTAACCCGGACAAGGCCGCTGCGCTTACAAGCCGGAACCAAAGCGGTGAAAGCGATAAAGGGATCCTTACACAGACAGCAAGAATCTCACGGGTTGGGCACTATCTTACGAAAGGAGAAGGCGCACATGCAGCAGATCTACCTCATCGCCACTAGCGTGATGGCCGCTTGCCGCCCGCATGGCGGCGAAGTGGACGGTCGGCCGCGATCCGCGCCCTCTGCCAGTTAGCTCAAATAACTGCTACTGCGTCGTGGGCCGGCCGAATGGGTCCCCACGGCGTTTTTATTTCCGCAAACGCCTGGGCGCCCACGTGTGGACCCACGGCGTTTTTTGTTGTGGGCCTACCCGGGAGCGGGCACGCTACATCTGTGCCCGATAGACAATCCCGGTGACCAGATCGGTCATTCGCCGGGCGAGCATGAAAGTCCGGCGCCTATGCGACACATCAGGGGGTTACCATGGTCCCGCAACACCAGGACGGAATCGCACTATCAGTTCAAAACGTGACCAAGGCCTTCCACACCGGCTCGATCCGGCCCAGATGGCTGACGTTCCGCCGCGGCGGCCAGAACGGCGCCAAAGCCAGCAATGGGAACGGCCACACGGCCGATCACAAGCCCACCGCGGGCACTCGCGCTGCGGGCGACCGCCCCGCGAGCGGCCGCAAGAAAGTGATCGCGGTGGACGCGGTCAGCTTCGACGTCAAGCGCGGCGAGATCTTCGGCATCCTCGGCCCGAACGGCTCCGGCAAGAGCACGCTGATCCGCTGCATCTCCACCCTGCTGGTGGCCGACACGGGCGAGATCAGGATTTTCGGGCTCGACACGCTGGTGGATGAGATGGCCGTCAAACGGCTGATCAATCGGGTCTCCGTGGAGGCGGCCTTCTTCAAGAAGCTGTCCCCCATGGAAAACCTGATCTACGCGGCCCGGTTGTACAACGTGCCGGGGGGCCAGGCCCGCCAGGAAGCGCTGCGCATCCTGAAGCAGTTGGACATCCGTGCGGATGCGCTGAGCCAGCCACTCGAGGAGATGTCGCGCGGGATGCAGCAGAAGGTCGCCATCGCCCGAGCGCTGCTCACTTCACCGATCCTGTTGCTGCTGGACGAGCCGACCACCGGCCTCGATCCGCGCAGCAAGCGCCAGGTGCAAGAGTTCGTCGAAGCGTTACAGCGGGATCACGATGCGACGATCCTGCTGACGACCCACGACATGCATGAAGCCGAGGCGCTGTGCGACCGCATCGCCATCCTGGACGATGGCAAAATCGTGGCGCTGGGCACGCCCGATGAACTCAAAGCGCTGGTGGCCGGCACGAACGGCCATGAGCCCACCCTGGAGGACGTGTTCATGACCCTGACCGGCAAGGCGCTGCGCGCGGAAGAATCGGAATGACCCGGTCACCCTGTCACCGTGTCACAGCATCACGGTTGCACGATCACCGGCATGCCGATGTAAGCCAGATCGTACAGATACCTGGCGTTGGCGTCGTCCAGCAGCACGCAGCCGAAGGTGACCGGGGTGCCGACGTAGCCTTCCCACAACCGCCAGCCGGAATCCGCGTCGTACGGGATGCCGTGGATGCCGTTCTCGCTGCCCCCAGCCCAGTAGATGCCCAGCCAGTACGGCATCCAGATATTCCAGGTCGAGCCGTACGCCACCGGGATCTTGGACTGGATGTGATAGGCGCCGGGCCGGGTACCCGCCCCACGCTGGCCGGTTGAGCAGATCCAATCCGCGACGATGGTGTTGCCCCGATAGAGCCAGCAGCGCTGCTGAGAGATGCTCACCACAAAGCGGGTCACCTGGCCGGGATAGCTCGGGGGCGTCCACTCCTTGCCGGGGATGGTGAGCTCCAGACCGACGTAGATCAGGTCGGGGCTGCTGATGCGATTCACCCGGGCAATGGCCGCGGCAGTGGTGGCGAAGCGGGCCGCAATGGCGCCGAGCGTGTCGCCAGGCTGGACCGTGTACCGGGTCTGGCTGGCTGCGGGGGCCGGCAGAGAGCTGCCATCCGGTGGGCCAGGGATCAGCAGCTTCTGGCCCACCCACAGCAGATCGGGGTCACTGATGCCGTTGGCGTTGATCAGCGCGCTGAGTGTCACGCCTTGCCTCTGGGCGATGCTGGCCAGGGTGTCGCCAAGCTGCACCGTGTAGATGTCGTTGGCAGTCCCGGTTTCGGCGCTGGTGTCGGCGCTCTGCACGGGGATGCTGAGCTGCTGCCCCACCCAGATGACGTCGGGGCTGGGCAGGCCGTTGGCCCGGACGATCGCATCGATGGTGGCGCCGTAGGACAGGGCGATGAACCCCAGGCTGTCACCCGGTTGGACTACGTAGGTTACGCCCTCGGCGGCCGCGGGTCGCGGGGCCAGGCTCAACAGCAGGCCGATCAATAAGCTCACGACGACGTGCGCCAGGGGTACGCGCGGTGCCGTTCCTCGCATGGCCGTCCTCCCCAAGACGTGGTAAAATGGCCGTCATTCTTCAATCGAGAGAATACCCGGAAATGACTGCTGTGTCAAGGCGCGTTTCTGGGCAATGACGTGACGCAAGGAGGTTTCCGTGCATCCCTGGCAAATCCTGGCCAGCCGGCCGCTGCTCGACCGCCAGCCCTGGCTCTCCGTCTGGGAGGAGGACGTGCAGCTCCCCAACGGCCTGACTATCGACGGCTATCTGCGTGCCCGCGGGCGCGACTACGCGATGATCTTTGCGCTCCTTGAAGACGGCACGGCGCCGCTGGTCCGCCAGTACAAGCAAGGGGTTGGCCGGCCGATGTACGATCTGCCGGCCGGCTACCTGGATGCCCCGGACGAGTCCCCGCTGGTCGCGGCGCAACGGGAGCTCCTCGAAGAGACCGGCCTGATCGCCGGGCGGTGGGAGTCGCTCGGCCACCTGGTGATCGACACGAACCGCGGGGACACCCGGGCGCACCTCTACCTGGCGTTGGACGCCCAACCAAACGGCCGCCAGCACCTGGACCCCACCGAGGCCATCGAGGTCAGTTACCACAGGCCTGACGACCTCCGCCGGATGGTCTTGAATCAGGAGATCGATTCCCTGGCATCGGTCGCGGGGATTATGCTGGCATTGGCCGCACTGGGGATCAGGGGACAGGAGACAGGGAGCAGGAATCAGGAGACAGGAGGCGGAAATGCTGAAGGGTGAGCGCGTTGTCCTCCGGCCCATCGAGCCGGAACATCTGCCCAACTACATCCGGTGGTTTGCGGACCAGGACGTGTTGGCCTTCTTCGGACCATACCGGCCCATGAACCTGGCGCAGGAGCAGGCCTGGTACGAGTCGCAGAACAAGGACCGGGAGACGGTCAACTTCGCCTGCGAGTACGAGGGGCAGCACATCGGCGGCGGCGGTTTCAGCCGGTTGAACCACGCCCACCAAAGCGCGGAGGTGGGCCTGTTCATCGGCGAGAAAAGCTTCTGGGATCAGGGGTTGGGCCAGGACATGCTGACCACGCTGGTGTCGTATGGGTTCGACTACCTCAACCTGCACCGGATCTACCTGCGCGTCTTTGCTGAGAATCAACGCGCGATCCACGCTTACGAGAAAGTGGGCTTCATCCCCGAGGGCCGCTTTCGAGAGGCGGAGTGGCGCCACGGCCGCTGGCAAGATCTGCTGTACATGAGCGTTCTACGGCATGAGTGGCAGGGAAAACCCCAGTCGAGCGCCTGAAGTCATTATATTGCATATTGCATAGCGCGGCCTTCTGCCGCAACCAAACACAACAACGAATTTTGGAAGGAACGAAAGAGGGTATCATCTCAATAATCTGGGGATGCTGTGGCCGGTCTCCTGACCGTGCCACCCGTGGCACGGT
>MNXL01000259.1 GCA_001871755.1 Anaerolineae bacterium CG2_30_64_16 | reverse complement strand
CACCGAAATCCAGATGCGATTCATATCGTAACTCCTCCTTTCCGGGTGGTCGAAGAGCGCCTTGCGGCATGGTTATTGAACGGAACAATACGTATCGTCTCCGAAACGGGCGGCGTCTCACCAGACCTGTCAGGTTTTCGAGGGTCGCGGGCGGGCCGCCTCACTGCGCATCGTGGCGATCCTGGCATCAGCAAGCCCCGATGAAAACCTGACCGGTCTTTGGCCGCGGATTTCAGAATGCCACAACGGTACCATCATACCACATTGCAGCAGGAAGTCAATACCCAATCGGCGGATGAGCACTAACTTTAAGGAAAGGTTTGGACCACGAACGGTTTGGTGCGCGCCCTCCCGGTACGTGATGCGTGGTCCGTCAAGCAACACGCAATACGCCACACGTACTGAGGCGAGCCTCCCTTGCACAGTATCAACCAATCCGGAACACACCCTCCTGATCTGCTGACCTTCACCGTACTTCCCCTGCCAACCCCTCCATCATCTGGTACAATCTACCTGCCCGAACGAGCGCCTGATTTACATACCGGCCCACAAGATGACCGGGTCACCCTGTCACCGTGTCACCTATCACCGTATCACCCTGTCACCCTGTCACCGTGTCACCGCGTCACCGTGTCAAGTCTACCTCTGCCGGCGCCTGGCGAGCAGGACGATGCCCAGCGCGCCGAAGCCCGCGATGGCCGGCCAGCCGGCCCCGGCCGCACCCGCGGCCGAGAAGTCGCGCAACATCACGGCGTTGGGGCCAAATGCCCACTGGTAGTCCTCCACCTCCCCGCCGGCCGCGCCGCCGGAGGGCGATGGCGCCCCCGCGCTGCCTGCCGGGGTTGCTGCAGCCAGCGCCAGGGCCGTTTGTGCGGCCGGGTAGACCCGGAAGCGGGCGTTGAACATGGCGCTGCCGACCGCCACGCCGTCGGGGATGGGGAACGTGATCGTGCGCGTACCGTCTGCGTCGAACGCTTCGTTGGCGAAGATCTGCTCACCCGCGTCGGTGAAGTCGTCGTCGCTGTTCCAATCGATCCAGCCGGTGACGTAGCCCGGCGCGCCGGTCACGGTGACGTCCACCTTGCCGCTGCGGCCGGCGCCGGTCGTGGGCCAGGCGTAGCCCGGCGTGCACACCACACCGTCGTCACCGGTGTCTGCGCCGGCAATCTCGTCGCGGGACCAGTTGTCCCCCAGGCGCAAGGCGCCATTGCCCGTGTGCCAGGCGATGGCGTAGCCGCTCAAGGTGCTCTGATCCGGGTAGAGATCGAGACCCACCAGCACCGGGTCGTGATCTGACGAGCGATACGCATTGGCCTCGTAGAGCACGGTCGCGGTCGGCTTCGCGTCGAAGGTCGCCTCCCCTGTGTCTTGCACCGTGTCGTTGTAGTCCAGCAGGTTCACCTCGTCCGCGTTGATGTGCCACTCGGCGAGACCGGCCACCTGTGGCGTCAGCGCCGCGCTGCCGAGCGCGTGGTCCAGGTAGCCGAGTTGCCCGTCGAAGAGATACCCATAACCTGCCGCACCCTGAGTGCTGTCGATCAGGTCGGTGTACCCGGCGCCCGTGATGGTGGTGATGGGGGCCTCCAGGCGGTACGAGTTGAGGTCGCCGATGATCAGGAAGTCGGGGTCGCTGCTGCCCGTGGGATCGCCCGGCAGCCAGGTGTTGACCAGGTAGGTGGCGGCTTTCTGACGGGTGTCGTTCCAGCAACCCTGGCCATCCCCCTGGTCGGCGTCCGGCCCGCTGCCCGGGCAACTGCCCTTAGACTTGAGATGGTTGACCACGACCGTGAAGCGCTCGCCCCAGGTGGCCTCCTCGAAGGTCTGCGCCACGGCCGGCCGGCTGCGCTGCGTCCCGGTATTGTTGGGGTCGGTGAACGCGGCCGCCGTCAGGGTCTGGGCCGCGCCGACGGGCGTGACCTTGCCGGGTTTGTAGATGATGCCCACGGTAATCTGGTCGCTGCCCACCGTGCCGGTGCTCACGTATGCGTAGGCGCCCGCGCCCGCGGCCGCGTTGAGCCGGCTCACCAGGTCGGCAATGGCGACGTCGTTGTTGTTCTCGATCTCCATCACGCCGATCACGTCCGCATCCAGGCCGGTGAATGCGGCCACGATCTTGGCGGCCTGCCGGTCCAGCTCAGCCGTCGAGTGCGCGCCGCGAGAGTTGAGGGTGGTGAAGTAGTTCAGCACGTTGAAGCTGGCCACCTTGAGGTTGCCGGACACGGTCGGTGCGGCCGGCCGTGGATTGCTGGCCGTAAAGGCGTAGCTGAAGGTCGGTTCTTCCGTGACCGGCCGGATGCGCCAGGCATCGGTGCCGGTCAGACCGGCAAAGGACCAGTGCAGCGCGCCGGTCAGCCCCGTGATGGTGGCGCCGCCCCGCACGTAGTTGGTGATGCTGAAGCCGGGCACAGGATGGAAGACCGGGATGTCGGGGTCCTCCATCAGGGCGTGGTTCTGCTGGTTGCTGTCGTCGTCCAAGATAACCGTGCGCCGGGCCAGGTCGATCTGGTGTGCGGTGTAACCGGCGGTCGACGGCGCACTGGTGTCGGTGAACTGGCGGAAACGGCCGCCCTGGGCCAGCAGTAGTTGGCCGTAGCGGTACAGCTCGAAGTATTCTGTGACGCTCAGTTGCTCGGCCACCCGCACCAGCATCCCCTCGAACGGTTCGTAGTAGGCGTTGATCTGCGTCTGCGCGGTGGCCAGATCGGTGGCGGTGACGCCGGGTACCGGTAGGGTGATGGCGGCCGGGGTCGGCAGGGTGTTGCCGCTGCTGACTACGACGACCGCGCCGGCCGTGGTGGCGGTCAACTGGCTCATGCCGTAGTACTCGCTGGACGGGCCGGTGACCTGGACCTTGTCCCCCACGACCACATTGGTCGGGCAGGACGCGCAGTAAACGAAGATGCCTTCGGAGGTGGCCGGGTCCGCATCGACGTCCGCATCCTCCTCCTGGATGAAGAACCCGTCCAGCTTGTAGTCATCGACCCCTGTGACGCCCTGGAAGTCGCCCACCACGATGGCCTCGACGGTGAAGGCGCCGGGGGTGGACGTATCGCCGCTGCCCTGGATTGCGTGGATGTAGTCCGGGCAGAGGTTTACAGACCCTGGGGTGGGCGAGAATTGGTCGTAGCTGGCGGTGTTGCGCGCGCCGCCAGCGCCGTTGGGGCAGCGTTGGTTGGAATGGTCGGTGACTTTGCCCCGGCCGTTTTCATTCACCTGTGGCTGCCCCGCGTTGAGCAGCACGAGCAGCCCGGCGTCATCCGCATCGTCCATGTCGTAGACGATGGCGTCGATGAGGTTGGCAGTGGTGACGGCCGTGCCGTTGGGGAAGTCAGTGGCATCCCCCAGGTATAGCGCCACCGCGTCGGCGCCGTTCTGCAACGAATTGCCACCGAATACCACGTCAACACTGGGGACGCCGGTGTTGCCCAGAACGAAGATGCCATTGGTGTCGGTGGCGTAGCCGTCCAGGTCCAGCGCGGCATAGGACGTGTCGCCGTTGCCGTTGAAAAAGACCACCACGAAGCCGTCCAGGGATGCGCTTCCCACGCCGCCATCGTATAGTTCGACAAATTCGGCAGCGTCAGTGCCGGGCGTGTCGGCGTCCACCTCGTTGATGAGCAGATCCACGCCGCCCGCGCCCACAGTCGTGAAGCTCCAACTGGTGTCCGCACCCATGTTGTCGGGCGGATCCTCCGTATCGGCGTCGCTCACGTCTGCGGCTTCGATGGTCACTGTACAGGTTTCGCTGTTTTGGAAGTCGGTGTGAGGGAGCGTCCAGGCCGTGGGGCCGCCAGCAGGTGTGACATTCTGGATGCCAGAGCCAGAACAGTTGATCTCGACCTGACTGTTGAACGTGACAGCCTCGCTAAAAGTCACCGTGATGGTTGCATCGACGGCAACGCCAGTGGCGCCGTCAGTAGGGTTGGTGCTGGTGATGGTGGGCGCCGTATCGCCAACGTCACCAAAGGTTTGGCCGGTGTTACATGCGCCGAAGGTGTTGGCTGCCTCCGCCTGCCACGCAAAATCAGTATAGACTGTGCCGGTACCTGCGAGCTGCAAAGAGTTACCAACGGCTCCAGAGCCGTTTTCGCTGACGTCAATGTCAGTACTGGTCATGCCGTTGGCTGCGCCGTTGGTTGCAGCGAAGACTCCTTCATAGCTTAGAAACTGGATCACCGTGTTGCTGGCGTCAACCAACGCCATGCCATCTGGGGAACCATTCTGAATGCCATTGGAGGCATAGTTTACGACGTACAAGTCGTAAGAACCGCAGGTTCCATCGACAGCACCGAGTGGGTCAGTGTCATACGAGGCCCCGCCACTGCCATTGTAGAGAACGATGGTCCAGCCCGTCAGATTCGTGCCGGATGGCGCAGCGATCTCGATTGCCTCGCCGGAATCTGTGCCGGTATTGTCGTAGTGGATCTCGTTGATAAAGATGCTGGTCGCAGTCGGCGCATCCGGCACGGCCGCGGCCGGTGGCGCGATGGCCAGCATGAACGAAAGCGTGACAAGACCGAGCATGAGACGGAACAGCGGTGTGCGTTTCATGAGGGGCTCTCCGTGATGGTGATGGAGCGATCATCTGGTGGGCCTGGACGTCCGCGCCCTTGCGGATCACTCGAACCCAATTATAACCCATCCTCCGTGATTTACCAAATCGCCGCAATCGCCCGCCGGGATGGGGACGGCCGGGTGATTCTCTCGGTTCCGGGTGTCTGGAACCTGCAATAACCGCGCCAGACTTGCCTCCGCAGAGCACGTCATGGTGTTCGCTGAACTTCGCGATTTCATGCTATACTGACCGTGTCCGAAAACGCAACACGCAACACGCAATACTCGAGCACCCATGTCATCGATCGAACACGCGCTCCAAACCCTACGCCTGAATCCCAGGTTCGCCCGCAACGTGGTCGCCTGGCGCCAGTTGCCCGCGCGGCCGCCGCGATTCGCGGCGTTCCCGGAACGGCTCGCCGGGCAGTTGACCGCGGCGCTGGCCGGCCACGGCATCCGGCAACTCTATACCCACCAGGCCGCGGCGGTCGCGGCCGCGCTGGAAGGCGCGCACGTGGCCGTCGTCACCCCCGCGGCCAGCGGCAAGACCCTCTGCTACAATCTGCCCGTGCTGGACCGCCTCCTGGCCGACCCGGCCGCCCGCGCCCTCTACCTCTTCCCCACCAAGGCGCTGGCCCAGGACCAGTTGGCGGGATTGAGGGAGCTTGTCGCGGGGCTGGGGGATGAGGGGGCAAGTAGACAAGTAGACAAGGAAACAAGGAAACAAGGAAACAAGGAGACAAGGAAACAAGGAAACAAGGAAACAAGAGCCTGCCCTGAGCCGCGTCCTGAGCTAATCAAAGAGCTCGTTGAGGGGAAAGAGAGAGACAGGGCATTGAGGCAGAATGCCAGCATGAAAGAGGGGGAAAGCAAGAACCCCTCTCCC
>MNXL01000320.1 GCA_001871755.1 Anaerolineae bacterium CG2_30_64_16 | reverse complement strand
ACCTGTCAGGCCTGGGGACGGGGTTGCAGGATAGATGCCCATGCCGGGCGCGCCGCCTGTCCTGAGCCACGTCGAAGGATCGAAGGGCCACGGCGGATGAAAACGTTCGTAGTGACGACTTTAGTCGTCCTGTGGCAGACGAACGACTGAAGTCGTTACTACGAACCCACCCGGCGGCCATTTTCAGGGCAGTTCCTTATGCCGCCCGCGGCGCCACGGCGCATGAAAACGGTGGCTCGGTCGCAGACCGGCCACAGCCAGGGATTCGTTGTTTTCCCCATTCGTTGTGTATTTTCAGGGTAGCCGCGGCGTGTCATCCTCCGCCGGCCACCTCCGCCCGCAGCCACTCGATCAACGCAGCCGGCGACATCCCCAGCCGGCCGGCGATATGGGCCTCCACTGCGAGGGTGGCCGGCAGGTACCCCCGCAAGGCTTCCGCCTGGTCGGGATGGCGTTCGATCATGCCCGCCATGCGCGCCTCAACCCCCACCAGGCGGTCCTCCTCCAGGAGGCGGTCGGCGTAGTAGACCAGCTTCTGCTCCCACGTAACGGGTCGCCTGGCCCCCGCGGCAGCGGCCCACACCGTGTGACAGGCCGCGATATCCGCCAGCTCGGCGAAGCCGCGGGCGCGCAGCAACGCCGCGGCCAGCTCATCGTGGAGCTGTCCCGTACGCTTGGCCGAGACCTTGGCGATGTCGTGCAACAGCCCCCCGCGATGGGCGAGCAGCGGATCAACGGTCTCACCGGCAGCCTGCAGGCGCCCGGCCAGCCGGAAGGCGACGGCTGCGACCGCCCGGCAGTGGGCCAGCAACTCCGGCGACACATCTCCTTCGGCCAGCAACGCCAACGACTCGGCCAGGTCGGGCAGGCGGATGTCCGCCAGGGCTGCCGGCAGCTCAGCCATCGTGCTCAGCACGGCGTCGTAGAGCGGATGCGGGTCGGGGCACGCCGCGGCGGCCGGGTTGAACCATACACCACGCAGCCCGGCTGCCTTGGCGCCGGCCACGTCGGCCGCGTAGTCGTCCCCGATCATGACCGCCTCGCCGGCCGCGCAGCCCAGCTCGCGCAGCAACGCCTCGAAGAAGGCTGGCTGGGGTTTGCGCGCGGCCAGTTCCCGGGCCGTGAACACCAGAGCGAAGTAGCGCGCCAGCCCGACCCGTTGCAACGCGGCCCGCACCAGCGCCGCGCCCGAATCCGCGGCGTTCGTGGCCAGCGCCAGCAAATGATGGGGGGCCAGTGTGGCCAGTGCGGCCTCGACTCCAGGCACCGCGGCCACCTCCGGCCAGTCGGCCATCGGCCCAGCATAGCCTGGGAACACGCGCATCACCGTGTCACCCCAGTCGAAGATCAAGATGCGAATCATGGTGGTCCTTTCAACTCAGAAGTGGGGCTGGTGGAGGCTGGACGTGGGCGTAAGTATTGCATACTGCATACTGCGTGGTGCGTGGCTTCCAAAACGTAAAACGCAAAACGTAAGACGCAAGACGCAAGGTCCAATCCCCAATCCCCCAATCCCCAATCCCTAATACCCAATCCCCCAACACCTCACCCTGTCCCACCAACCCGCAACCGCCGGCCCAGCAGCACAAACCCCAGCGCGGCCGCCAGCCCGATCGCCAGCCCACTGTACCAGATCGTCACGGGCGCGATGTGGTCGTTCAGATAGCCGCCGACCACCGGGCCAATGCCGAACGCGACGCCCCAGGTCAGCCCGTACAGGCCCATGTAGCGGCCGCGCATGTCGGGCGGGGCCAGGTTGGCGGTCAGGGCGGTTGCGGTGGGCACGATCAGCAGCTCGCCGATGGTGGCGATCACCATGCTGAGCCAAAAAGCCCAGAAGCCCCGGCCCAGGGCCACGCTGCCCACCCCGACCGCATAGAACAGGGTTCCCACTGTCAGGACGAGCAGGTGCGGGCGCCGCTGGCTCACGTGGGTGACCGCGTATTGGAACAGCACCACCATCAGCGCATTGGTGGCCATGATGAAGCCGTATTGGCTCTCCGGCACGCCGAAATTCTCCTTGGCGTAGACGGCCAGCAACATCATCAGCAACGCGGACGGGATCACCGCGAGGGTGTAGACTCCCACGAACGCCACGAACGGCCGGTCGCGCAACACCGGCCCATAGCCACCGTCCGCGGGCGTTGCGCTGGCTGTGGCCGCGGCGCGGGTCAGGGTCTCGCGGACGGCCAGCGCGATCAGACCTCCGAAGATCAGGTGCGCGCCGGCCGCTGCGTAGAACGCCAGGCTGTAAGAAACGCTGGTGATGAAGCCGCCCGCCATCGGGCCGACCGCGATGCCCAGGTTGTTGATCATGCGCAACAACGCGTAGGCGCTGGCGCGTTGTTCCGGCTCGACCAGGTCGGCCACCATCGCGTCGCTGCCCACGCGGTACAACGGGCCGAGCGCGCCGTTGAGGATCATCATCACGACCCAGCCCGCCAGCGAGTCCGCCCGGCTCATCCCCAGCAGCACCACGCTGCTGCCGGCCAGGCTCAGCACCATGACCCGCTTGCGCCCCAGCCGATCCACGGTCGGCCCGGCGAAGGAGGTGGCGACCAGCCCGGCGGCCGAGTTCACGGTGAAGAGCAAAGTGACCGTGGTCAACGGGATCGCCAACTGCTCGCGCATGAAGATCGTCAGGAACGGCCAGACCATGCTGCCACCGGTGCTGTTGACCAGCAGACCCCAGAAGAGGATCCAGAACTGCTTCGGATAGTCGGCGGTGATTTGCCGAAGGCGGTTTGACATGCGGGCGGTATCCGTGTGAAAGAAAAAGGGCGGACACTACGGTCCACCCCATCCTAACATTGTGTCCCCGGCCTGGCAACTTCGCTACTCGGCTGTGGCAGGCACGGCCGACACGCTCCGAGCTTCTCCGGCCGCAGGGAGCGGGCCGTGACCGTTGCTCTCGATGTGCATGATGGCCGGCACCATAAACGCGGCGCCGCCGATCAGCGCGCAGGTAGCGCCACCGGCCACGTACCAGGCGCGCACGCCCACCGCGTCCGCCAGTGGCCCGGCGACGATCAAGCTGAGCGGCAGCATGGCCTTCGCCGCGCTCCCCACCAGCGAGAGCACGCGGCCCTGCATCTCGGGAGTCACCCTGGATTGCATCAGGGCGAAGAAAGGACCGTCGATCATCGGCATGGTGAAGCCCAACAGGAACAGGCTGGCTAACGCGGGATTGAACGCGTGCGCGGGCAGCAGCCCGAGGAGCAGGCTGCCCAACCCGAGCAGCACAACGCCGGTCAACGAGGTCACAACCCGGCGGCGGAACCCGCCCCACGCGCTCAGCAACAGGCCGCCGATCACCACGCCCACCCCCCAGGCCGATTCCATCCAGCCCAACTGCACGACCCCGCCGCCGAAATGCTTGGTGACCAGGATCGGCATCAGGCTGAGTGCGGGGTTGATGACGAAGTTGACCAGCATCGCGACAACCAGGATGCCCATCATGCCCGGCCAGGCTCGGATGTAGCGCAGCCCGGCCACCAGATCCGCCCACACCGATGTCGGCCTGGTCACGCCGTCGGCCGCGCTGCGCTCGGGCTGCGGGATGTGGATGAAGAGCAACGGCGCGATCGCCAGCGCCGCAGTGCCCACGTCGATCAGCAGGATGTTGTGCAGCGGCAGCACGCCCATCAGGAGCGCGCCCAACGGCGGGGAGATGATGTTCATGGCGCCGTTGAGCGTCTGGTTGGCGCCGGCGACGCGGGTTAGATGCTTCTCCGGTACCATCAGGGAGGTGGACGCCTGCATGGCCGGCCAGTGGAAACCGCCACCGACAGCGCGCAGCAGCATGATGGCGTAGACGTGCCACACTTGCATCGCGCCGACCATGTAGAGACAGGCCAGGCCCAGGGTGACCAGCGCGATCATCCCGTCCGCAACGATCATCACGATCCGCCGGTTCCAGCGATCCACCAACGTGCCCGCAAAGGGTCCGACGAAGATTTGGGGGAGAATGGCCACCAACGTCGAAGTGGCCAGCACCGTCGCGGAGCCGGTGGTCTTGGTCAGCCACCACACCAGCGCGAACTGCACCAGGCTGCTGCCCAACAGCGAAAAGGTCTGGGCTGTCCAGATGGTGAAGAACGGGGTGGCCCAGTGGGCGCCGGATGTCTTGGATGATGTCGCGTTCATCGGGTATCCTCCTTGGTGAGTGCAAATCACGCGAGAGTATACCCGGCATTTTCAATATTGTCAAGTTAGAGTTGTGAATTATTCAGGTGTCGTTCAATAATCTCTATTTGTAGCGTTTCTCCCGCAGCGCCATCACACCCCAGCCGTCGCAATCAGCCCCAACATGCCGGCGCCGGTGTGCACCGAGAGCCCCGCGCCGAACTCGGCCAGCAGGACATCCTGGGGACAGGGTAACGTCGCACGGGTTTGCGCCTCGAAGTCGCGGGCAGCGGCCAGCGCGTCGACGTGGACGATCGCCATGCGCTCGATCGGCCGGCCTTCCAGACTCTCACCGGTCAGCTCGATCACCCGGGCCAGCGCCTTTTTGCGCGACCGGACGCGCTCCAGCAGGTCCAGCTTGCCGTCGCGCAGGGTGAGGATTGGCTTGACATCCAGCAGGCCGGCCATCCCCGCGGCCAGGTGGCCCACGCGGCCGCTCATCGCCAGATACTTGAGGGTGGCCAACGCCGCGTAGACGTGCGTGCGCTGGCCCACGTCGCGGGCGTGGGCGATGACCTCGGCTTTGCCCGCGCCCGCCTCCGCGGCCTCGGCCGCGGCCAGGGCCACGAACCCCTGCGCCATCGACACCGTGCGCGAGTCCACCACCGTGATGTCGTGTCCCGGCAGCAGCTCGCAGGCCGTCAGCGCGGCCTGGTACGTCGCGCTGATCTCCGCGCTGACGCAGAAGCAGATCACGGCCTCGGCCCCGGCATCGAACGCGGCCCGGTACGCGTCGGCGAACTGGCCGGGACTCGGCGCGGCGGTTGTGGGCAGCCGGCCCTCCCGATCCACGCGGGCGAACAGCCCGGCGTCGTCGATGTCGATCCCCGTGCGCAGGGTCTCCTGGCCGAAGATGACGTTGATCGGCGCCTGCCGGATGCCGTGGCGCGCGGCCACGTCGGCCGGCAGACTGGCGTCCGTGTCGGTGATGATGGCGATCTGTGGCATGATAGGCTCCTTTGGATTCCTGGATGATGGATGAATGCGCTCTGCGCGGCCGTGCGCCGCGCGCTGATGGCACAGGGCTGCCCTATGCCGGGCAGTATACCAAAACGCGTGCGGGGTGACAACAGCAGCAGATCACGTGCGCGGCACTCTCGAAAGCGCCGGACACGTCTGCCACAAGGAAGGCGTGCGATGCGCTTCAGCGATAGTGCCTAACCCCCGAAATTCTTGTTTTTTGTGCAAGGATTTTGGGAGTGGCGGCTGTCGTCTTTTTGGTTCCGGCTTGTCCGGGTTAGTGCCTAACCCCCGAAATTCTTGTTTTTTGTGCAAGGATTTTGGGAGTGGCGGCTGTCG